>JBOGUE010000811.1:0-7972 GCA_050695955.1 Thermomicrobiales bacterium
ACCCCGGATGGCGTCGAAGACGCCGAGCGCCGTGGCGGCGCAAAGCAGTTGCCGCGGCTTGATGCCCTCGTCGAGGAGGCGCCGCAGTTGCCCGGTCGGGGAGAGGCTGCCCACGTCGGGGCGGTCGTCGGTCACGGGCGGGCGTCTTTCGGTCGGCAACGGGCCGTTCGCGGCCGGGAAGCGTACCATGGCCCCTTGTGGCACCCGGTGCAGGCCCGAATCCCGCCCCGGAGACGGCGGTCGTCGCGAGATCGACTCGCAAACGACCCAGCCCCTTTTGAACAGGCTGGGCCGACATCGAGACAGTCGCAACTCGATTGCCGTGCGTCCGCTGCTCTGCTGCGGTGCGTGGTAGGGTCGGGCTCGATGCGGCCTAACTGACGCTGCGGTTGAAGCGTTCGATGGCGGTCATGAGCTCGTCGAGGGTGGCTTCGCGGGCGGCGGGGTCGCCGCCGATGACGCAGCCGCGGATGTGGTCCTCGAGGACGAGGAGGCCGGTGGCGCGGAGGCCGGCGACGGCGGCGGAGAGTTGGGTGAGGACGTCGACGCAGTATTTGTCCTCTTCGACCATGCGGGCGACGCCGCGCACCTGGCCCTCGATCCGGCGCAGGCGGGCCAGGATCTTGGCCTTGTCGTCGGAGTAGGAGGTCGAGCGGCGGTCCTCGGTTATGGGTTGGATCAATTCGTTGGTATTCATGGGATGATGATACCCCATTGGGGTATTTGTGACAAGGGCTTGTTCGTTGTCGTTCCTTCCGTCATTCCGAGTCCGCGAGGAATCGTCCCGTCCGTGTGATGAAGGCGAGATTCCTCGTGGACTCCGGACTCCGGACTCCGGACTCCGGACCTCGGAATGACGGGTGGGTGCTCGGCATGACGAGGGCTTGGTCTATGATTGGAGACGTGATCGATACGCACATGCACTTGCTGCCGGGGATCGATGACGGGGCGGCCTCGATGGAGGTCGCGCGCGAGATGATCGCACGCGCGCGCGAGGTCGGGTTCCGCACACTCGTGGCGACGCCGCACCTGGGTGATCCCTTGGCGCCCGCCGAACAACGCCGCGTCGACAATGCGCTGGAGAAAGTACAGGACCTTGCGGCGGCGGTGGGGATCGAGGTAGGGCTGGGGTTCGAGATCATGCTCAGCCCGAACCTGCCGGCTCGCCTGGCGGATGGGGAGCCGGTGACGATGGCGGGGAGCCGGGCGGTGCTGGTGGAGTTGCCGTTTACGGCCTGGCCGCACTTTGCCGAACAGACGCTCTTCGCGTTGCAACTCGACGGGTACCGGCCGGTGCTGGCCCACCCGGAGCGTTACCTGGCGGTGCAGCAGGACCCGGAGCGGGCGATGGCGCTCGCCGGACGCGGGGTTCTGCTGCAAGTGACGATTGGGAGCCTGGTCGGGCTTTTCGGGCGAGCGGGGCGGCAGACGGCGGAGGCGCTGGTTCTCTCCGGCGCGGCGCAGCTCGTGGCGACCGACGCGCACTCGGCCGGGCGGCGATTCGTGGCGGCGGTCGAGGGGTTGGCGCGCCTGCGGGAGTTGGTCGGTGAGGAACGCGCGGCCCAACTGACGGACGGGGTACCCCGCGCGCTCCTGGAAGATGCGCCACTGCCGGAACTCGCGCCGCTGCCGGAGCGACGGGCCGACCGCCGGCTGGGGGCGCTTGGTCGGTTGCTGGGGCGACGGCGCGAGGCGTAGAGGTACGTGGTCCGCGTTGCGCTTGGGTTGCTTCTTTGGACCAGGAACTAAGCGGGAGTGTTCTCTTCCTTATCCTGACCTGTCATGATTTTGGCCTTGCGAATCCGCTCGTCCCGTAGAACGTGGCTGCCGTAGTCGAAAACGCCGACTAGCGCGGCAAGGTCAACGGTGCCGAGTAATGTCCCTTCCCAGCCGTACCCGTCCCGAATGAGTAGGAAGCTCAGTACCATGACAACGATAGTCACGACAAAGCCACACCCCAGCCCGGCGAAGGAGCGGTAATTGCCCCAGACGAGCGCGTAATTTTCGAGCTTGCGCCGATGCCTTCCCTGCTCTTCGAAGTTGGTGAAGATCATCTGGGCGGAACCTGGAACAATCCGCTCGTAGGCTTCGAGGGTTTTCTCATGGGGAGCGGGCCGATGTGGAACTCGGAGCGGATCTCCTGTCGGACGACTACCATCTCCTGACGGATCAACCGACCAATTGTTTCCTGGATGACCGGGCTGTCGCCTCGACATCCTTTCTGGGCTTGCCTTCTGTTTCCAACGAATCGGGGCGGAACTCAGGAAGCCCCGCCTCCTGTCTTTCCGCCCCTTCGCTTCGGTCGTCCGGTTCGTCTGTCATGCGAGGTTACCGCGATGTCGAGAAGTGATCGTCCAACTCGGTCGCGCCGATCTGCTCGCCGACCTTTGCAAAAGCCGTGGCGAAGTCGTCTATGACGGCGTTCCAGTCGGCTTCCATCGCAATGGCGTCGGCCTGGCCTTCGCTCATCGATCGGTTGTACTCGGTCAACGTGTCGCCGAAATCGAAGATACGAGCCATTCCTTCCGTAAAGGAGGGATCGGCATACAGAAAACTCGAATACCTGCCCATAAGAAGTTACTCCTCAACGAGCTACGAGTGCTCGCCTCCAGTGGAGGCTTCCCCCCGCTTCCAGATACTACGGAGGCGGCCCTCTGGCGTCAACCATATTATGTCATTTTGCTGCCTTACCCTCGACAGAATCCCGAGCATCATTTTTCGCTTCACGCCATTTCAGGAATGGATCTACAGCGCTGACGTGTCCCGCAAGGCTGTCTTCAGGTTCTTCGCCTTCGGGTCGCAGACAAAGGGGCGCGTTTGTCATGGCCGCCGCAACGGAGCCAGAGCGACTTGGGCCATGGCTCACAACACGCTCAGGCCTCGCTTCGGTCCGACGCGTAACTTCGTCCGCCCTACGACTTCGCCGCCGCGGCCGGGACGCGAGTGGGCGCCGGGTCGGGGGTGGGGTCGCCGTCGCCGGGGGCGTGCCGGGGCGGGTTCGTGTTGTAGTAGTCGTCGTAGTAGTAATAGCCGGAGGCGTCGCGGCCGGTTTGTTGGTTGAGGACGATGCCGACGATGCGAGCGGAGGCCTGACGCAGCGAGGCCGAGGCGCGGCGCAGGGCGTCGACGCGGGTGCGGCCGGACTGCGCGATGAGGCAGACGGCGTCGACGTGCGGCGCGACGACGAGCGGGTCGCTGACGGCGAGGACCGGCGGGGTGTCGACCAGCACCACGTCGAAGGCATGGGTCAGCTCCGCCATAAGCTCGTGCAGGCGCTCCAGGCTGAGCAGGTCGGCCGGGTTGGGCGGGACCGGGCCGCTGGGGATGAGCTTCAGGTTGGGCAGGACGTCGAGCGCGGCCCACTCCCAGGTGCGGTTCGGGCGGGTGAGCAGTGTGGTCAGGCCGCGGTCGTTGCCGACACCGAAGATGCGGTGCTGGCTCGGCCGCCGCAGGTCGGCGTCGACGATGGCGACGGAGAAGCCGGTCTGGGTCATTGCCACGGCGAGATTGGCGGTGATGGTGCTCTTGCCCTCGCCAGGTCCGGCCGAGGTGATGGCGAGCGAGGAGATCTCATTGGTGGCGGCGGCGAATTCGACGTTGGCGCGCAAGAGCCGGATCTCTTCGGCCATGTTCGAGTTCGGCCGCTCGACGACGAAGAGCTGGTCGTGGCCGCCGGCGACCTTGGGCGCCACGCCGAGGACGCTGAGGAGCGGCGCGCCGAAGGCCGACTCGAAGGCGAGGCTGGGCTTGACGGTATTGTCGAGGTATTCGAGGAGTCCGACCGCGCCGACGGCGATCAGGGCGCCGAGGAGGGCGGCGAAGACGGCGAAGAACATGGTGCGGGGGGCGTAGGGATCGGCCGGCGGCGCGGCGGGTACCGAGAGCCGGACTTCGTTCTGAGCGAGGGCCGCGTTCAGCTCGAGCTCGCGCATCCGCAGGAGCAGATCGTTGACCGACGCGTCCTGCTGGTCCTGCCGGTTGCGGAGGCGATCGAGGTCGGCTTGCGCCGCCGCGTCCGTGGCGCCGGACGCCTCGATGTCGAGGACTTGTTGGCGCGTCGATTCCAGCTCCCGTTGCGCCACGTCGAGCCGTTCCTGGAGGGCGGACTGCGAGGTGCTGGTGTCGGAGGCCTCCTGCTGGGAGATGAAGCTGACGAACTGGTTGGCGACCGCGTTGGCGATCTCGGCGGCGCGGGCCGGGTCGGTGTCGGAGGCGGAGACGCGCAGGAGCTGGGTGCCGGCGATGGCGCTGGCGGAGACCTGGCCGTCGAGGGGGCCGAAGCGGTCCTCGACCGGGGCCAAGATGGGGTCGGTGTCGACGAGCTCCTGATAGGTGGCGGCCAGGCTTTGGCCGGCGTAGACCATCGTGTAGAGGTCGACGCCCTGGCTGCCGGAGGGCTCGATGAGGAGGGTGGCGGTGGCCCGGTACATGTCGGGCTGGCGCGAGCTGCTGACGTAGGCAGTGGCGGCAGCGATGGCGGGCAGCAGGATCAGCAGCCACCACCAGCGGCGCGCGTAGCCAAAGAGTTGTCGTAGTTCGAGTTCCACCCGGCGACTCCCGTTCTGTGTCTCAGTTACGGTCCCAGTCCCAGTCCCAGTTTTGGCAGGTTCGTTTGTGGCTCATGTGCGGCGTCTCTCATCAGAGGCGGATTCCTCTCCGCGATCGGAATGACGGGGTGGGGCGCTCGGCATGACGGGGTGGGGCTATGGGCATGTTGGTTGCTCGAAGGCGGTGACGGCGGGCGGGTCGCCGGTGAGGACGTTGGCGAACCCGGCGTGGCGGCCGACGACGACGGCGATGCTGGTGAGGGTTTGGCGGGTCTCCGGGTTCTGGACGGCCGGGGCGATGCCAGCGAAACGGGCGGCGGCCGCGGTGAGGACCCCGGCCAGCGCGGTCAGGAAGCTGTCGACCGAGGCGAAGTTCTGGACGGTGACCGCTCCGGTCGTCGCCGTGCCGCCGAGGTCGGCAACCAACGTGCTGATCGCCCCGATCTGCTCTCCCACTTGGGCACGCGTGTCGCGGATGACGTCGGCAGTATTGAGACCGAGATCGTCGAGCGGCGGCAGCTCGTCGAGGGCGAGGGCGAAGTCGGCCAGGCCGCGGGCGAGGATCGCCTCCACCAAATCGAGGGCGGAGAGCGCCGCCAGCACCCCGTCGAGGTCGCTGGCGAGCTGGCAGGCGGCGCCGTACTCCTCGTCGCCGGTCTGGGCGCGCACGACGAAGCCGGCGGCGTTGCGGCCCGGACCGGCCGCGGCCGTGGGGTCGAGTTGCCGCGCGTAGGCGAAGGCAGCCCCGGCCGAGACGCCGAGCGCGGTCAGCCCGCGCACGAAGTGGCGTCGTTCCAGGCGGCCCCGGATGTAGGCGTCGAACAGCTCCGTCTTTGTCATCCCACCACGCTCCTGCCGTTCGGTGACGTCGTAGAAATTCGGGCCGGTTGCTGTTGCTCGTTGGGATCGTCGGGGCGGACCACGGTGACGCGGCCCCGGTAGCCGCGGGCGACGGCGGCGAAGGTGTTCGCGGCGCCGATGCGCTCGCCGGCGCGCTGCCAGAACCCGGCATGGGTCGACCAATAGGGCGAGAGCACGACGTCGTCGAAGCGATGGAGGAGGAATTCGACGAGGCGTTCGTGGTCGACGCCCTGGCGGACGACGTGGTACTCGGCGGTGTCGGAGAGGTTGGCGTCGTCGTAGACACCGCGCCGGTGACGCCAGCGGGTGGCGACGCCGCGCCGGTAGTTGCCGCGGGCGAGGCGCCAAGAGAGATAGGCGGCTTCGCTGAAGAGGCGGGTACCCCGTCCCATGGATGGGTACCAGAGCGGGTCCTGGAAACTGACGAAGGCGCCGCCGGGTTCCATGTGGTGGATCAGGGTTTGCTCGATGGTGGCGAGGTAGTCGGGGATGTGGTGGAGGACGGAGGCGCAGAGGACGACGGAGAAGCGGCCGTCCGCCTCGCCGATCGGGTCAGCGGCGCCGCCAGCGACGAAACGGGCGGTGAAGGCCGGGTTGCCGGCGAAGCGCCGTTCGAGTTTGGCGATCGCGGGGCGGGACATCTCGGTGGCGGTGACGCGGAACCCGGCAGCGAGGGCTGGCGCGACGAAGGCGCCGTCGCCGGCCCCGATATCGAGCAGGGTGGGCGGCAGGTCGCGGGCCGTCGCCGCGACGAGCTCGGCGCGCAACCAGCCGACCAGGGTCGCGAAGAGCCGGTCGTGCTTGAGGTGCGGCGAGCCGTCACGATAGTCGAAATCGGCCGCGTGGGCCAGTTCCTGGACCTGCTGGATCCGCGGAGCTTCCTGGACTTGCTGGACTTGCTTAACCTGCTGCACGGGTTATCTCCGTGGCGCCGGGTACACGATGCCTCGCGTGAGCGCACGCGCACGCGAGGCAAAGCCCGATCGTGGGTGGCACGGGCCGATGGGATCGACCGCGTCCTAGGCCAGCCGGACTAGGTTGACGTGACAAAATCGTAGCAGTGGTGACTCTTTGCGGAAAGAGTCATAGGAGATGTTCCGTTGTTAGAGGAACTTTGGTTCGTTGGGTGGAGATACGGGTGGTTGATGGAGGGGATCACCCTAGATTGTCGCGTCGTGACGTCGTCGGGGAGGGACCCTCCTCGACGAACGACGGGCGGACGCAGTCCGAGCTACGCCTTCGGCGGAAGTCCCGTGGTTTGGGGGTTCGGACGGACGGCCTGGACGGTGAGTTTGTTGCCGAGGGGGGCGAGGAAGAAGTTGGCGGTGCGCCAGGTGAGGCGGATGAGGGGGAAGAGGGCGGGGAGGCTGAGGGCGGCGAAGATGGGGCCGGGGCGGTGGCGGTAGTACATGGCATAGCGCTCGGCGTGGGTGATGTCGAGGCCGTGGGCGCGGAGAAGGTTGGCGATCGCGGCGGGTTCCAGGCGTTCGACGCGGTTGCCGGCGTCCTCGACCCGTTGGGAGATGCCGAGGCGGATGGCGGCCTCGGTCGCCACGGCGCGGGCCGGTTCGGTGACGGAGACGGCGCGGGCGGCGACGCGGGCCATCTCGACCAGGCCGAGGGCGGGCCGCTCCAGATGATGCAGGCCGTCGTGGACGTAGACGAGGTCGATTGCGCGGTCGGGGAAGGGGAGGCGTTCGACGTCGGCGACGATCGGGGTGATGGCCAAATGGTGGCGCCGGGCGCGCTCGCGGGTGCGTTGGGCGGCGCCGAGGGAGAGATCGGAGGCGATCACCGAGGCGCCGGCGCGGGCCAGGTACTCGGCGTCGAGGCCGGAGCCGCCGCAGACGGTGAGCGCGGTGCGGCCGGCAAGCTCGCTGGAGATCGATTGTACGCCGCGGCGGAACTTCTCCCCGAGCAGCCACTGGTAAAGGCGGGCCGTGCCGTGGGGCCGGGTGATCTCGAATTCGGCGTCGCATTCCTCGTCGTAGTAGGCCATCTGCTGCCGCTTATGGGTCGAATCGTCCGGCGCGGCGGCGGGGAGCATGACGGGGATGCCGTCGACGATGGCGTAGACCTGGGCGCAGGCGTGGCAGCAACCTTCATGGGCAGACCAATCGAGTGCCCCATGGCAAACGGGACAGGCGAGCAGATCCGATAGGCCGAGCGCCATGCCGACCGGCATTCCGCGTTCCTTATCGCCATGCCGAGCCGCGGCGAGAAATCTCTCTCCGGTGATCCCGCGGGAGAGATTCCTCGCATCGTTCGGAATGGCGGTAATGTCATCCAGCACGACCGTCATCCGCGCCCGGTGGTGGGCGACGGCGGCGGCGAAGGCGAGGCGATGCGTGGCAGCGCAAACCTCGACGTCGAAACGGGCGACGGCCTGGCGGCGGCCCTCCTCCGCCATTCGGGCGCGAAGGGCGGGGTCGTCGAGCAGGCGCAGCGTGGCCTGGGCGATGGCCTCGGGGTCGGCGGCTGGGACGATGAACCCGGTGACTCCTTCCTCGATGACCTCCCGAACCGCGCCGACGCCGGTGGCGACGACCGGGACGCCGCAGGCC
>JBOGUE010000812.1:0-13599 GCA_050695955.1 Thermomicrobiales bacterium
GGTGTTGTGCATCCACACGAAGGTAGCCCTCGGCCTGGCTTCCACTGGACCGCACACCCAGAATCTCGTCCAGTCCCCAGGTGCCGCCGATGGCGAGCACCGCGCCGCCGGATCGCACGACCTCAAACAGCCAATCTCGGAGAGCCGCGTTGGCGATTCCATTACCCACAAGCAGAACCAAGGCAGTCGCCGGCGCGCTCGACGTCAATTCCTCGCGCGTGGTGCGTCGATAGGACATCCCGGCGTGGCCAAGCACCTCCTCGATATAGCGCGATGCCGGGGGATCACCGATCAGAACCTCGATCAGCATCCTTCCTTGTTCTAGCGTCATGCGATTCACCGCGAACCAGCTTCAGTCGTCGCGTAATCCGCGGCCACAAAATGCCCAGATGACACTTCGACTAGCGCGGCTTCATTGCCGATCTCGTCCGAAACGAGGTTGCCCCCGGTCGGCGTCGGCCGGCGTCCGTTTTGCCCGTGCCGCGGTGCGGTCGGTGCGCCCCGCACCGGCAGCACGGCCGAGAGCAGTGAATGGGTATAGGGGTGGAGGGCGTGCTGGAAGAGGGTCTCTTTCGGCGCGACCTCGACCAAACGTCCGCGACGCATCACGGCAACGTGCGTCGCGAGATGCTCGATCACGGCCAGGTTGTGCGAGATAAAGAGGAACGTCAGTCCGTATTGCTGTTGCAAGTCGGCCAGCAAATTGAGGATCTGGGCCTGGATCGAAACGTCGAGCGACGAGGTCGGCTCGTCGCAGATGAGGAGATCGGGCTGGAGCGCGATGGCGCGCGCGATCGCGATCCGCTGTTGCTGGCCGCCGCTGAACTCGTGCGGATACCGGTCGGCGGCGCCGGCCGTCAAACCGACTCGCTCCAGAATCCGGCGAGCGTCATCGCGCCGGGCATGCCGATCCCCTCGCCCGTGTAGCCGCAATGGTTCCGCCACGTTCGCGCCCGCCGTAAAGTGCGGCAGGAGCGAGCTATACGGATCCTGGAAGACCATCTGCATGCGCTGGCGTAGGCCACGCAGCTCGTTTTCGGGCGCGGCCAGCAAGTCAACTCCATCAAACCGCACCGCGCCACTCGTCGGTTCGATCAGGCGAAGCACGAGCCGGGCGACGGTCGACTTGCCGCTCCCGCTTTCGCCGACCAGACCCAGGGTTTGGCCCCGGTCAAGCGAGAAGCTGACGCCGTTGACGGCAGTAACGCGGCCGCCTCCGGGGGCGTCAAAGACCTTGGTGAGGTCCTGAACCTCCAGTAGCATGCGCTTTCGCTCCTTCCGTCACTTTCCAGCACGCGGCTTCCCGGCCGGCCGCAAAGGATTCGAGCGTTTGTTCCTCGTGCCGGCATCGTTCCTCCGCCAGCGCGCATCGGGGGTGGAAGGGGCAGCCGGACGGCCGGTGTGCCAGATCCGGCGGGCTGCCGGCGATTGGCGCCAGACGCCGCGCGCTCTGCCCCACCTCCAGCGTCGACTCCAGGAGCCCTCGCGAGTAGGGATGCCGGGGATGCTCTATAAACTCCGCAACCGGCCCGCGCTCCATCACTTTGCCAGCGTACATGACGACGACGCTGTCGCAGAAGTAGCGGGCAACGCCGAGATCGTGGGTAATCATGATGATCGCCATCCCGCGTTCTTTGAGCGTCTTGAAGATGTCGAGAATTTGCCGCTGTAAGGTAACGTCGAGCGCGGTCGTCGGCTCGTCCGCGATAAGCAGCTTTGGCTGGGTCACCAGCGCCATCGCGATCATCGCCCGCTGGCGCATACCGCCGCTGAGCTGGAACGGGTATTGCCGCAATCGCAGTTCCGGCCGGTCCATGCCGACGTCTGCCAGAGCCTTGAGCGCTCGCTCCCGCGCTTCGGCACGACGACAGATGTCGTGCCAGAGCAGCGGCTCGATGAGCTGGCGTTGGATCGTGAAGGTTGGGTTGAGCGCCGTCATCGCGTCCTGGAAGACCATGGCGATCTCGCGTCCCCGCACCCGTCGCAGCGCCCGCTCCGGCAACTTGAGCAGATCCTGCCCACCGAACCACGCCTCGCCGCCGACCACGCGTCCAGCGGGCGGCAAGAGTCCGAGCAGAGACCGCACACTAACGCTCTTGCCGCTACCACTCTCGCCGACGATAGCGACCGCTTCTCCGGCCGCGAGCTGATATGACAAGCCGTCGACCGCGCGCACGACTTCGCCGCCAGGGCGAAAAAAGCGCGTCTGCAAGTCTTGCACGGCGAGAAGCGGCGGATTCGTCACGGCTGCACCCTGCACCTGCACCTGCACCCTATTCGTGTGGGCTAAACGCGTCGCGCAGCCCGTCGCCGACCCACGTAAAGGCCAGCATCGTCAAACCGAAGAGCAGGCCGGGCCAGAAGAGCATGTGAGGCGCCGCCAGGACCCACTGGGTTCCCTCCTGAATCATCGTTCCCCAGGAAGGTGTTGGCGGCTGGACGCCTAGGCCCAGCAGCGCCAGACCCGACTCGGCAATGATCGCCGCTGGGATGCCAAAACTGAGAGTGACCAGCAGCGGGCCGACGGCGTTTGGCAAGATGTAGCGGAAGGCGATCGTCCAGCCGCCCGCGCCCATGGCGTGTCCCGCCTCGACGTACTCCCTGACGCGCAGCGCCAACACTTCCGCGCGTACGAGCCGCGCCGCGGTCACCCACGAGCTGATCCCGATGGCGACGAAGATGCTGACCGGATTTCGACCGAAGACGGTGACCAGGATGATGATCAGAAGGTAACTCGGAAAGACGAACAGGACGTCGATCACCGCCATCAAGACTTGATCGACCTTGCCGCCGAGATACCCGGCCGCCAGCCCGACGACGATCGCCAGCGACAGCGCGATCGCCTCGGCGCCGCAAGCGATGATGAGTGCGGTGCGCAGGCTGTAAATCAACCGGCTGAGGACGTCTCGGCCAAGCTGATCGGTTCCGAGCCAGTGCTCGCTGTGGCCCGTGCCGGCCCGAATCGCGTCGTAATTCGCCTCGTCGTAGGGGTGAGGCGCAATGATCGGCGCCAAAATGGCCACCACGAACAACAGACCGCAAAACCAGAGGCCAATGTACGCCAAACGGTGTCGCTTGAAGCGCTTCCAGGCGCGCGCAAATTGGCTCTGAGCGTGAACGGTTTCCTTGACGTCGGCGATCGCGGGCGCGGCACTGACCATCAACCGCGCCTCTCGTCTTCAAGCCGAATGCGCGGATCGAGCACCCGGTACGAAATGTCGACCAGCAAATTCATCGTCATCAGGATCAAGGCAAAGAAGATCGTCGCTCCCATCAGCAACGGCATATCGCGTGCCTGTGCGGCGTCGGCAAAATAGAGACCAAGGCCTGGGATGCGGAAGATCGACTCGATAAAGACCGTCCCGGTCATCAGCGCCGCGAGATACGGTCCGACGATGGTCACCAGCGGAATCAACGAGTTCCGCAAGGCGTGCTGATAGACCACCTGGCGGAAACCGCCGCCCTTCGCCCGCGCCGCGGTAATGTACTCCTCACGCAGCGTCTCCAGCATGCTGGAGCGCACATACCGCGCGAGGATCGCAATCGAGCCCAACGCCAGCGCCGCGACCGGCATGATCGCCTGTTTGACTCCCGGCCAGCCGCTCGTCGGCAGCACGCCCAGCATGCGCGAAAAGACGAGAATAAGCAGGATGCCCACCAAAAAATTCGGCAAGCTCCGTCCGACCGTGACGACAAACATCGTGCCGTAGTCGACGAACGAGTTCTGGCGGACCGCGGCGAGTACCCCGAGCGGCACCGCGACCAGAAGCGCGATCCCAACGGCGAGGAGCGCCAGTGTCGCCGACACTGGGAACGCGTCGGCGATGATCTCTTGCACTGTCAGATTCGGATACTTGTAGGATGGCCCGAAGTCCCACTGGATTGCTCCCTTCATGAAGAGGAGGTATTGCTTCCAGACGGGCACGTCCGGACCATAGCGGCCCTCGAACTCCGACGCCGCCGTCTGCACCTGCGACGGCGCAAGCTCGTTGGCTCCGCTCCGGAGTCGTGCGATGTCGGCAAAGTTGCCAGGCGCGGCCTGCAGGAGGGCGAAGGTAATGATCGAGACCGCAATCAGCGACAGCGCCATTCTCAGCACGCGCCTGACGAGGTACCGGATCATCCCTCGCCCTCCGACCGCGCCACTCTCCGTGAGTCCGATCGCGGAGATGAATCTCTGCGTCGTTTGTCCCGCGGGAGAGAGTCCTCCCGTTGGTCAGAATGACGTAGGGGGCAACCATTCCCTAGCCGCCGCTCTCTAGGCCGACTCCCTTCAGATAGAACTGCCGGCCGCCTTGATGGAGATTCAGTCCCGTTACATTCGGCTTCACTGCCAGGTAGGCGACGGCGTACGACACCGGCACGAAGAGATAGGTCTGCTGACGCTCATCGGCGCCCTGCTTCAGGAGTTGGAGCTGTGTCTCCGGATCGGCCTCGGCCATCGCTTGCTGCACCGTAGCGCCGTACTGCTTAGCCAAGTCGCTGGCGTTGGCGGCCAGGAACTCGCTGAGTTGCGCGGTCTTGGTCGCCGCGTCGAGATTGGCGTCGTTCTGGATGGCCTGATATTCCTCCCAAGCGGACGCGGTCAGGCTGAACTGCTGTGTAAACTCCGGTCCCCAGAGGTTTGCGGCCCAAGCCGTCCAGAGCGGCGGCGACCCGTACGATCCCCAATAGAACCCGACGTAGTCCTCCTCTTGGACCGCCCACCGGCGCTCGACATAAACCCCTGCCTCGACGATGTCCAGTTTAACCTTGATGCCGAGGTTCTTCTGCCAGAGGTCGGCCATCGCCTCCTGGAGCGGATTGACGAGGCCGCCGGCGAGAATCTTGATCTCCGGCAGCCCCTCGCCGTCCGGATACCCGGCGTCCGCCAGGAGCTGTTTCGCTTGCTCGACGTCAAACGGCACCACGCCCGTGTTGTCCCACTCGGGGACGGATGTCGGCACCAACGACAAGCCGGGTTGGGCGGCCGGATTGGCTTTGGCGATGGTCTCCCGGTCCATGCCCAGCGCCAGTGCCTGCCGCACCCGGACATCTTCCATGACCGGATTCCTGCTGCGCAGGACCGCCAGATAGATCACCGAACCGCCTTCAATCGTCCTCATCTGTTCGCTGAGCTCCGGATCGGATTGGAAGCGGACGATATCGGCTGGCAGCAACCCGACGATTTCGACCTCGCCCGACTCATAGGCCACGGCGCCGGTCGTATCCTCTCCCTCGACGAGTTGGACCTCGACCCCGCTCAGCAGTACGTTCTGCCGGTCCCAATACTGCTCGTTGGGCGCAAGCTGGGCATTGGAATTGATGACCCATTCGGTCAGCACGAAGGGGCCGTTGCCCACCCAATTCTCCGGGAGCTGCCAATCCTCCGGCAATGCTTCAAGCGTCGCCGGATGCAATGGCAGCATCGACGGGTGGGTCAGCAGCAGCAGAAAGTCGAGGTTGGGATTCTCGAGGGTGATTTCGAGTCGCTGTTCGTCGAGCGTCTTGATGCCAACCTGTGCCCAATCGGTGACGATGCCGCCCAGAAAGTCGCGAGCGCCGACAATGCCGAGGGTTGGCTGATACGAATTCGCGCCGAGGGTCACGCCGGCAGCCGTGCCCTGCGGCGTGAGCAGTCGCTGGTACGTCCACTCGAAGTCGCGAGCGGTGACCGGATCGCCGTTCGACCACGTGGCGCCTTGCCGCATCGTGAAGGTGTAGACCTTCCCGTCGGGGGAGACATCCCACTTCTCTGCCGCGCCGGGGATGGCCGCGGTGCCCGCTTCGTCGGCGACAGTGAGGCCCTCCAGGAGCGCCGTCGCGTCAAACCACATGCCGTTCGTCACGAAGTGCGGATCGAGGATCGGGAAGTTCGGATAGCGAAAGCGAAGCAGACTGCCCTCGGCTTGTTTAGCTGCCGTCAGCCGGTGCAGTTGTGATTGCCCGACCGCGGCCACCGCCTGCGCTCCGCCGAGCGCGGCCGTCGCGCCGAATAGTGCCGACTGTGCCAGAAACCGGCGGCGGCTGCTACGTTGACCGGCCAGTTCCTCGCGCCACCTCGAAGTCATCGTCGTCTCCATCGTTGCCCCTCCTGCACTTGCTCCAAACCCATCTCAGGGTTGCTGTCGATTCGAGGGTGAGCGACGCGCCACCCAGACTCCCGCCAACCGACCCGCGGCGATTTTGTTCTACGTTCTAACTAAACGACGCGAGGATCGTATCACCGACGTAGGGCATCCGTCAATCCAGCGCCTGAGGCGCTGATTCTTCCCTCAGATTGGCGCTTGCGTTAGTGCAGGCCACGAAATAACTCAAAGATGCGATCCTCTTTGGGTCACGATTCCATGACTCCGCTCCGACGAAACGGGCGTGAAATACCACGCGCCGCCAATTGACAGCCGCGCCGTGCGCTGGTAGATTGCCAAAATAGTTCGATAGATCAACCAAAACCTGACTAACGCAAGGCCTCTCGCGAGATTACGGAGGAGCACCCCACATGGCGCAACGGCTGGCAATCGACGGTGGAACACCTGCCCGCTCCGAACCATTTCCCGCTTGGCCGATCTTCGACGAGCGCGAGGAACGCCAATTGCTCGACGTGCTGCACTCCGGGCGGTGGGGCACGATCTCCGGTGACAAGGTTGCAACGTTTGCGCGACGATTCGCCGAGTTCCAGGATGCCCGCTTCGGTGTTTGCGTGCCGAACGGCACCCTCGCCCTCGAAATGTCGCTGCAAGCGCTCGACGTCGGCCCAGGCGACGAGGTCATCACCACGCCGTACACCTTCATCGCCACCGCTACTGCCATCCTCATCCGGGGCGCAAAGCCGGTGTTTGTCGATATCAACCCCGCCACGTACAACATCGACGCGGCTCAGATCGAGCCGGCGATCACCGAACGCACGAAGGCGATCGTGCCGGTCCACGTCGGTGGCCAGCCGGCCGCAATGGACGCGATCCTTGCCGTCGCCCGCCACCACAATCTGCGCGTCCTCGAAGACGCTTGCCAAGCGTGGGGCGCGCAATGGAATGGGCACGGCGTCGGCGCGCTCGGCGATCTCGGCTGCTTCAGCTTTCAGGCAAGTAAGAACATTACCGCCGGCGAGGGCGGCATCGTCCTCACCAACGACGACGACCTCTACGCTCGCTGCTGGTCATTGCACAACGTCGGCCGCGTGCCGGAGGGCGCCTGGTATCAGCACGAGATTCTGGGGCGCAATCTCCGGCTGGCGGAATGGGAAGGCGCTATCTTGTTGGCGCAGCTCGAACGCCTACCAGAGCATGCGTCGATCCGCGAAGCGAACGCTGCTACCCTCGACCAGGCACTGCGTACGCGAACTCCCGGCATAACACCGGCAACGGTCGACCGGCAGGTGACCCGACACGCCCACCACCTCTTCCTCATGCGTTACGACAAAACGGCCTTTGGTGAGCACACGCGCGACGAGTTCCTCACAGCACTTCATGCCGAGGGGATCACGCCGGCCAGCGCTGGGTATGTCCCGCTGACTCATTCCCCGGCGATCCGCCGCACCTTCGCTGAACTCTTCGGGCCGCCGTCCGTCGCCGAACTCCAGGGCTGCCCAGAGGCTGTGCGCGCCGCGTCCGACACCATCTGGCTCAATCAAACAGCGCTGCTCGGCACCCCGGCGGACGTCGAGAGCATCGTCGCCGCAATCGAGAAAATTCAGCGGGCGTGGTCGTAGACCACCTTCGCTTCACATCCGTTGGTCCGCGATTGCACGTCCCGTCATTCCTGGCGCCCCGTTCATTGTCACGCCGAGCGCCCTGTTCCTTGTCATTCCGAGCCTGACGAGGAAGCCGCCTCTGATGAGAGACGTCCCTTGGCAGAGTCATCTCCCTCGAAAGGCTCAGGATGACGAAGGGAGCCGACCTTTTGGCGCCCCTCCTCACACCTTCGAGGGGCTTTAGAACCTGAGGTCAGACGCGAATCTCGACCGGCCGGCCGCCAGTCTGTCGGGACGCCAAGGCTGCCTCCTGGAATGCCACCACCTCCACCAGTTCCTCCGCGGAAATGGATGAAGGCTGCTCTCCGGCAAGCACCGGCACGATGGCGGCGAGCAAGTTGCGATACACCGCTTCGGTTCCGACCGTCTCGTGCCGGATGCCTTGCTCGCCGTAGAGCGTCATGCCATAGCCTACGGTGGCGCCGCGCAGGCCGCGCACGACGCCGACCCTGCCGTCGGCCCAGCGCCCAACCACGACCTCACCTGTTTCCTCGAACGTGCAGGCAACCTCTCGACAACCGACACCGAGGAGGGTGTAGAGCATCTCCACGCCGTGAACCCCATAGTGAAAGAGGCCGGGGTTCGCCTCGTGCAGATGCGCGGACGTATAGACGTCGGCGCCCCGGATGGCGCCGAGGGAATCGTCGGCACGGAGCGCGACGACCTCAGTCGCGAAACGCAAGGCAGACGCTGAGATCAACGGCCCGCCGTGGTGTTCCGCTAACGCCACCAACGCCCGCGCATCCTCGACCGACGACGTAAAGGGCTTGTCGACGAAGACGGGCAGTCCGGCTTCGATGAACGGCGTTGCTCGTTCGCGGTGCATCGCGCCTTGATTCGAAGTGACGAGCACCCCATCGACGCCGCCGATCAGGTCTTCGGGGCGATCGACGAGTTCGACGCCCGTTGCCTGGAGCTTGGCGACAAACTCCGCGATTCGCTCTGGGCCGTGGATTTCAGAAGTGCCCACGTAAGCGGCGACGACTTGCGCGCCGTCGACCCATTGACCTTGGTCGATCCCGGCGTGGTTCAGCCGTTGCGCAAACGCATAGACGTGACTCGTATCGCAGTCCACAATCCCTAGCCGAAGCATTCGCCCTCCCTGTCAATCAGCCAGCCGAGTCTCAGCGTCGAGCAGCTAACGACACGCCTTCGCCTGCTTGCCCTAAAACCATGTCCGTGCCGGCGTCGTCCAGATGTTCGAGGAAGAGTGCGGCCGCGCCGACCGCGCCCTCTTCTTCGACCAGCGTGGAGAGCACGATGTCGATGTTGGCCAGCGAGTCCCACAGTGCGCGCCGTCGAACCTCTCGCCGGATAGCAGCGAGGAGCGGTTCGCCAAAACGAGCGACCGGTCCGCCGATGACCACCATGCGCGGATTGAGCAGATTAATCACATTGGCAATGGCCAGCCCAAGATAGGTCCCAGCCTCTTCGAGCGTTTCCAGGACGATACCATCGCCTTGCGCGGCGGCCTCCAACAGGACGTCGAGAGAAATCTGGTCCAGCGACCCGCCGGAAAGCGCCGTCAGAACTGTTTGCCCATCGGCTTGCCGGGCGCGCGCTCGCACCGTGCGGAGAATGGCCGATTCGGACGCGAGCATATGGAGGCAGCCGTTGTTGCCGCAGCCGCAGGCGGGTCCGTCCGGCAGGACGGTGACGTGACCGAGCTCACCGGCGCCGCCTGCCGCCCCAAAATAAAGCGCCCCGTTGGCGACGATCCCGGCGACGATCCCGCCACCAACGAAGACGTAGACGAAGTCGTCGACGCCAGGGTTCGCGCCCTGCCACAGCTCGCCGAGCGCGGCAACCTTGGCCCGGTTCGCGATCACCACTGGCAGCCCGACCCGCGCTTCGACCTCGTCGGCAAAGGAGATATCGCGCCAACCATAGGGGACAGAGACGGTCACACGGCGGCCAGATGGATCGACCGAGGCCGGGACGCCGACGCCCAACCCGACGATTGGCGCTTCTGCCGTCGGCCGCAACTCGTCGACGCAACCGCAAATAGCGTCGATGAAGTGCGCCGGAGTCGTTCCAGAAACAGGACGCACGGCGCGGTGACGAGGTTCGGCGCGGAGATCCGCTAGAACGACCGTGCAGCTTGTATCGTCCAACTGCGCACCGAGGACCAGCCGTGCCATGGGCTGAAACTCAAGCAGCACCCGGCTGCGGCCGCGGCCGGCCTGAAACTTGCCGACCTCGTGGACGAATCCTTCCTCAAGCAACGCGGCCGCGATCTCCGAGACGGTTGCTTTGCTCAGGCCCGATCGCGACGCAAGCTCGGTGCGCGTCGTCTGCCGGCTCACTCGCAACAACTTGATAATCGTGCCGCGACTGTCTCGGGACGGCGATTTTGGTTTCTGCACGGCGCCTTCTCTTTTGATTCGCCGGATGAACTAATCGACACCTTATCCGGGACGTTCGCGCGTGTCAAGGGACACATCCGCCCGCGCGCTAAGCCGTCCTTCTCTCCAATGCGCCGTCGATAGTGCGAGCTTGACATCGAAATCTCACTGGTGCAAGATGCAGGGAGAATAAGTTTGGAGACAGAACTAATTCCCGGGGCGTTGTATCGGCGACGTCATTTCGCAGGGCGGATGGGGTGCGGAGCGCGTCCGGGACGAAGGAGCGCCTGGCATGCTCGAAACCGTGACCCAGCTCGAAGATGCGCTCACCGCACCGCCACCGGCGCTGGTGCGGGATCTGGACTCCCTCGACGGAGACCTCCTCATCCTCGGTTGTTCCGGCAAGATGGGTCCGACGCTGGCGCGGCTCGCGCACCGAGCCTTGACCGAAGCCGGCGGCGGCCGGCGGGTGCTGGCGGTCTCCCGGTTTACTGACGCCACCGCGCGGAATCAGTTGGATGAGGCTGGCATCATCACGATTGCGGCCGATCTGCTCGACCGGCAGCAGGTCTCCGGGCTGCCTGATGCCTCGAACGTCGTCTACATGGTCGGGACCAAATTTGGCACGACCGGCGAGGCACACCAGACATGGGCGACGAACGTCCTGGCGCCGGCGATCGCTCTGGAGCGCTACGCGACGTCGCGTTTCGTCGTCTTCTCGTCCGGCAACGTCTACCCATTCACGCCGGTGACGTCCGGCGGCGCGACCGAGTGTGTGTCACCGGAGCCGGTCGGCGAATACGCCCAGTCGTGCCTGGCGCGAGAGCGCGTCTTCGAATACTACGCCGCACAAGCTGGCACACATACCACGATCTTCCGCCTGAACTACGCCGTGGAGCTGCGATACGGTGTCGTCTGCGACGTCGGCTTGGCCGTGCAGCAGGAGCAAGAGATCGACCTGGCGATGGGCAACGCGAATGTCATCTGGCAAGGTGACGCCAACGCCTTCGCCTTGCGCGCCCTGACCCTGGCGCGGAATCCACCGAAGATCCTCAACGTCACCGGCCCCGAAACCATCTCCATTCGCTGGCTGGCCGAGCAGTTTGGAGAGCGGCTGGGGAAGAAGCCGCGCTTTGCCGGAGAAGAGGCGCCCTCGGCGTTGCTCAGCAACGCCGCCGAAGCGTTCCGTCTGCTCGGCTATCCGGAGACGCCGCTGGCGCGAGTAATCGACTGGACGGCGCACTGGATCAAGATCGGCGGTCCCGCGCTCGACAAGCCGACGCATTTCCAGGAGCGGGAGGGACGGTTCTAGGACATGACCCAGCGATCGAGTCTCGAACCAGTCGTCCAGGCGTCGTTGCTTGCAGGCGTGGTCATCCCTGCTCATCCCCTGGCCCTCACGGCGGACCGAACGCTCGACGACGCCCGCCAACGGGCGCTGACGCGGTATTACCTGGCCGCGGGCGCCGGCGGCGTCGCGGTCGGCGTTCACACCACGCAGTTCGCCATCCGGCAGACCGGCCAGTACGAACCGGTCTTGCGGCTAGCGATTGAGACGCTCCGGGAGAGCGCGGCGCCGGCATCGTTCATCAAGGTTGCCGGCGTTTGCGGGCCGACGGACCAGGCGGTCGGCGAAGCTACGCTGGCGCGGGAGCTGGGATATGACCTGGCGCTCGTCAGTCTGGGTGGACTGGCAGATTGGTCGGATGACGCCTTGCTGGCGCACGTCGCGACCGTCGCCGAGGTGATGCCGATCTTCGGCTTCTATCTCCAGCCGAGCGTCGGCGGTCGCCCGCTGGGCTATCGCTTCTGGCGGAAGCTGGCTGAGCTCGACGGCCTGATGGCGATCAAGATCGCCCCATTCAATCGGTACCAAACGCTCGACGTGGTCCGCGCGGTCTGCGAATCGCCTCGCCGCGACGAGATCGCGCTCTACACCGGCAACGACGACAACATCGTCGCCGACTTGCTCACGACCTTCCGGTTCATCGTGGACGATCAGCCCATCGAAAAGGCGATCGTCGGGGGTTTGCTTGGCCATTGGGCGGTCTGGACTAAACGCGCCGTCGCCTTGCTGAACGACGTCAAGCGGGCGCGGCAAGCTGGAGAGGACACCGGCGCATTGCTCACGACGGGCGCGGCCGTCACCGACGCCAACGCGGCGTTCTTCGACGCGGCTAACCACTTCGCAGGCTGCATCGCGGGCATACATGAAGTGCTGCGCCGTCAAGGGCTGCTCGCCGGCCGCTGGTGCCTCGATCCCGGCGAGGAGCTCTCCCCCGGCCAGCTCGCTGAGATCGACCGCGTCTACACCGCCTATCCCGACCTCAACGACGACGCCTTCGTCCGATCAAATCTCTCGGCCTGGCTTCCACAGCCCGTCTCCACCTAGCGCCCAGAACTCGGTCCTCGGTACTCGCTCCTCGGTACTCAGAAATAGTTCACCGTGATGCCGCCGTCGACGACGAAGGTGGCGCCAGTCATCCACGACGATTCGTCGGAGGCGAGGAAGATCGCCGCCCAGACCACGTCCTCGGCTCGCCCAAACCGGCCGAGCGGAATGCGGCTGAGGCGCTTGTGCTTCTCCTCCTCGTTCGGGAAGAGCGATTCGAGCAGCGGGGTAAGCACGGGACCCGGACAGATCGCGTTGGCGCGGACGCCCTGCCGGCCGTGCTGCACGGCCAAGGACCGCGTCAGCGACAAGACGCCGCCCTTGCTGGCCGAGTAGGCATCTTGCGGCACCGTGCAGCCAATAAGCGCGACGAACGAGGCAATGTTGACGATCGACCCACCGCCTGCGTCGAGCAGCGCCGGGATGCCGTGCTTGCAGCAGAGATAGATCCCCTTGAGATTGACATCGAGCACGCGCTGCCAGACGTCCTCCTCCGTGGCGACAACCGATGTGTCCTCGTCGGGCATGATGCCGGCATTGTTGTAGAGCACGTTGAGCTTGCCGAAGCGGTCGACGGCAGCTTCTACCATGCGTTTGACGTCGCGCGATTGCGTGACGTCGCCGGCTACGGGGATGATCGCCTCGCGGACTAAGTCACCCGCCGCTCGCACTGCTTGATGCAGCGGCTCCTCCGCCACGTCGGCCGCCACGACCTTAGCTCCTTGCTCCGCGAACATGCGGATTGCCACCCGCCCCATGCCGCTCGCCGCCCCGGTAATCAGAACGACTTTGCCCGAAAGTCGCACGCCACTGCCTCCGCATCCAACGTATCTGCCGCTGCTTGCCCGCATCCATTCGACCGCGATCGTAACAGAGCGCCGTCTGGTATCGTCCGCCCCGCGGTACAGTACGGCTGGCTGCGAATGGGAATGGTTGTCGCGACTTCCGGGTAGGGAGAGGAAGAGGATGCCGGATTTCCCGATCATCGACGCGCACGTTCATCTGTGGAACCCGGCACGGTTCCCCATCCCATGGCTCGACGCCGTGCCCTCACTGAAAAAACCGTTTGGTCTCACCGAGTACGCGGAGGCGACCAAGGAGTCCCAGGTCGAGGGCTTGGTCTATCTCGAGAT
>JBOGUE010000813.1:0-9306 GCA_050695955.1 Thermomicrobiales bacterium
AGTCAGCTCCGAAGACGTCGAGGATTGGCTCGCGGAGAACTGGAAACCGGATTGGTGACCCTCGATCCTTCTGGTCTGTTTGGACTTCCGAAGACCCGGAGTTGCTATGGACAAGACGACGATCTACATTCCGCATGACATCAACGTTGCGGTGAAATCTATCGCGCGGCGTACCGGTCGCTCCCAAGCGGTCGTCATCCGCGAGGCGCTCGCCGCGTATGTGGCACAGGACAACCAGCAGGAGCAGCCGTGGCCTACGTCAATCGGCATGGCGGACAATGACACTTTTCGCGGAGCCGACGACGAAGAACTGCTGCGGCAGCGCTGGAAACGGGATTGGTAACCCTCGATACCTCTGCGCTATTGGTCGCCGCGAACCGCGGCGATCCCGACCACAGCCGGGTTGTTTCCGCGATGCGCGACGATCGCGGGCCGTTGGTGATACCGATGGGGATCCTGGCCGAAGTGACCTATTTCCTGCGAGAGGACTTCGGATCGCGGCTGCTGAACGCCTTCCTCGACGACCTCCTCGTCGGCCGTTATCTCCTCGACTGCGGCGAGGAGGATCTGCCCAGAATTCAGGAACTCGTTCAACGGTACGACGATTTTCCGCTTGGATTTGCCGACGCGGCTGTCATCGCGTGCGCGGAACGCCACGGCGGCAAGGTGCTGACCCTCGACCTCAGGCATTTTGGGGTTGTCGCGCGGGAAGGCACGATCACCATCCTGCCCTAATCGAAGACGGCTTGGAGAGGACCGCCGATGACCCTCTGGCTTGCATCGTTCATCGTCCTGGCCTCTTTTGCCCATCAAGGCGGCGCGACTCCCCCGCCTGAGGCGGAGTGGTGGCAGCCGGCGCCCGGCACCAGTTGGCAGATCCAGCTCGACGGTGAGCTGGACACCAGCTTCGACGTGGCGGTCTACGACGTCGATCTCTTCGACACGCCCACGGCGACGATTGACGCGCTGCACGCCGATGGCCGCCGCGTGATCTGCTACTTCAGCGCGGGATCGTGGGAGGAGTGGCGACCGGACGCTGAGGAATTCCCCGCGGAGGCAATCGGCGAGCCGGTTGCGGACTGGCCGGGCGAGTGGTGGCTCGACGTGCGGCACGAGCGAGTGCGCGATCTGCTGCAGGCACGCCTCGACCTCGCCGCGGAGAAGGGGTGCGACGGCGTCGACCCGGACTGGCTGCACGTCTACGAATTCGGCGAGGACGCCACCGGCTTCCCGCTGACCGCCGAGGAACAACTTGACTTCAACGTCTTTTTGGCGGCCGCGGCGCATGAGCGCGGACTGGCGATCGGTCTGAAGAACAACATCTACCAAGTGGACGCACTGGTCGCCCACTTCGATTGGGAGCTGAACGAGGAGTGCTTCCAGTACGACGAATGCGACCTGCTGCTGCCGTTCATCGAGGCCGGCAAGCCGGTCTTCCAGATCGAATACGGCCCGCCGTCGCTCGCGACCGAGGTCTGCCCCCGCGCGGCCGCGCTCGGCTTCGACACCCTGATCAAGAACCTCGAACTTGACGCGCCCCGAACAGCCTGCGGGGAGTAGATGGAGAACGGAGCGGAGTGCATGACCCCACGCTGGCGCTCGCACGCCGGCGTGGGGTCAGACGATGTGTTCAGGCCTATTGCAACTCGACGAGCTGGGCGCTCACCAGTGGCTGGCTGATCGACCCTCCAAACAAGTTCGTACCGCTCTGGGTATCGACCACTGTCGCGTAGACGAGGACATAGCTGCCTTCGAACATGCCGGCCGTGTCGCCGTCGTAACCGACAAAGACCCACTCGGATGTCCCGTCCGGCGCGGCGACTTCAACCTGCATGGCCGCGGCATAGGCTCCCGGTTCGGTGTCGCCGAGCGTGAAGACGTAGCCTGGCCGGGCCACTTCGATCGTTTGCACCGTCCCGTAGAAGAAGATTTTCTGCCCGATCATCCCGCCGGGACGGATCGCCAGCTCGCGCACGTCGACCAGCGGGGCGTACTGGGCCTTGACCTCCTCGACGCTCGGCGTCGGCGTGGGCGTCGGCACGAACTCCTCGTGTACTCCCCCGCAGACGCCCCAGAGACCGCGCCCTGCCCCGCGCGCCGTCTGCTCGTGTTCATCCATCCGCTCGTTGTATTTATCGTTCTCCCGGTCGGTGACAAAACCGGCGTATCCCTCGCGTAGCAGCTTCGTGTTGAGCAGCGTCGCCTCGCGGTCGCCGTCCGGACCCAGCCAGACATAGCGCAGCAGCCGGTCATCGTCGTCGCGGTCTAGCGCGCCGGCTTCGAGGAAGACCGTCTCACCTTCCGGCAGCAGATCGCGCAGCCGGTTGAACGACTCGTCGGCGAAGCACTCGCCAAAGTCGCCGCCCCGTCCGCGTGCGGGCACGTCGAGTCCGATCAGCACGACCTCCTCCGTCTCGCCGTCAACGCGCACCTCGATCGTCGCGCCGTCGACGTGGCCGCGCACCTCGGCTGACTCGGCCCGCGCCGGGATGCCCTCCGGATTGGTCGCTCCTTGCCGCGCCGCCGCCGGCGCCACCGTCCATCCGAGCGCCAGCGTCGCGATCACCACCACCGTCAACCGCTTACATGCCCCACCCGTCCACTTCATGGCACATCCCCTTCACGTCATCCGTACTCAGAGGCTGCGCTGCCTCTCATCGAGCGTCGTTCGGGGTCTTATTCCGGGGAATGAGGTTGAATTCCGACTATCGAGGGCGGGCGTAATAAAAGAACCAATTGACCGTCGCTGCAATGGTGATATCCTGATAGCATTCAGGAGGTGCAGCGTGGCTCAACTGGTGGTGCGGAATCTGGATGGTGACGTCAAGGAGCGGCTGCGAGAGCGGGCTGCGCAGCACGGGCGCAGCATGGAGGAAGAAGTCCGGGAAATCCTGCGCGCCGCGGTCCTGAAGGCGAACGAGCCTGAAGTCGGCCTCGGCGCCGCCATTGCCCGACACTTTCGTGGATGTGGTTTTGAGCCGGGGGAGATCACCGAGCTTCGGGGGCAGATGCCGCGCCCGGCGACGTTTGACGAATGATCATCCTCGATACGAACGTCTTGTCCGCGATCATGCAAACCGTCCCTGATGAAACGGTTATTGCCTGGCTTGGCCAGCAACCACGACAATCCGTTTGGACGACGGTGATCACGATTTTCGAGGTGCGGCTGGGGCTGTCTCTCCTGGCCCAGGAACGACGGCGAACGCGGCTCGAAGAGATGTTCTCGTGGGTGATCTCAGAGGAACTGGAGCAAAGAGTGCTCCCGTTCGATACCACTGCCGCTGAACGTGCTGGCGAATTAGCGGCGGCGCGCCAGAAGAGCGGGTTCAATATCGCTGAGCGCGACACCCAGATCGCCGGAATTGTCCTGGCGCGACATGCGGTCATAGCCACGCGCAACGTCAGAGACTTCGTTGATCTCGGCTCTCGGGTTGTGAACCCCTGGGCATCTCTCTGAGCGACCCGAGCAATGGGTGATCGGTAGCAATCTCGCAAACGCGAACCCGCCGCGCCTCATATGTGGCGCGGCGGGTTCTGTTCAAAAGGTGTTTTGCGTTGCCGGGGCAATCACGCGAACTAGTACCGGTCGTACCGGGGGCGGGGCGGGCGGCGCTCCTGGAAGCACTCGCGGCAGTAGACCGGCTTGTCCATGCTGGGCTGGAAGGGGACTTCGGTCTCCTTGCCGCAGTTGGAGCAGATCGCCGGGTACATCTGACGCTCGCCGCCGTAGCCGCCCCCGCCGCCTCGGTAGGAACCGCCGCCGCCGCCGCCGCCATAGTCGCTCCCCGTGCGCTGCGCCTTGCGGGCGGCGCGACACGCCGGGCACCGCTGGGGATCGGTGTAGCCGCGCTCCTGGTAGAACGCCTGCTCGCCGGCGGTGAAGGTAAATTCCTGGTTGCAGTCGCGACAGGTCAAGGTGCGGTCGCTCATCGCTGGTCTGTCCTCCAGACATCGTGTGCGGATGGCATCAATGCGAGGCAGGCCGTGCGAGATCCGCACCCGGTCCGGTCTGCTGGCGCGTGACCTACCGGTGCCGGAAGGTGATCCGACCGCGGGTCAGGTCGTAAGGTGAAAGCTCGACCACGACCCGGTCGCCGGGCAGCACGCGAATGTAATGCTTACGCATCTTGCCGGCGAGATGGCCAAGCACGTGGTGCCCATTCTCCAGCTCGACGGTGAACATCGCGTTCGGAAGCGCCTCGGTGACGCGGCCGTCGACCGCAATCGCGTCGGGGTCTTGCCGGCGCGGTCGCTCCTCCGTCGGCGTGGCCGGCGTTGCCGGCTTGCGAACCGGCCGGGGCGGCCGGCGGTAGGTCGATTTCTTGGGCATACATTACCTCCGTTGGTCAGCGCGCGACAGTGTGCGCGGATCGTTTCAGATCACCCACGACTCGCTCGGCTGCGCGTGCCGGTCAGAAGGCGGTCACGCTCAACGTGCGGCCGCTGCGTACAGGAAAAGCCTCAGGGGGAAACGCGATGGGGGCGATCACCGATCGACGCCGATCGTCACCTCTCGCTGCCTCCCGGTCGACAACGGCGACGCCGGGCCACATACGTGTACGACGGTGACGATGCCACGAACGGCCTCGGTACTCACACCGATCGCGCGATGACGCCCCGGGTTTCTCCAGGGCCGCGTACGGCAAAAGTGTACCACGCACCTATGTCTAGCACGCCCGGCGGACAGGACCCGTGGCGCGGTTGCCTCAACGCACAACGATCGTGCCCACCATCTCTGGGTGGAAGTCGCAATGGTACGCGAACGTGCCCGGTTCGTCGAAGGTGACGCTGCCGCTCTGGCCCTCGTCTAGGCGGCCCGTATCGAACGCGCCGCCGTCGGCGGTCCCGGCGTGCGCCGCCGCGTCGTTGTTGGTCCAGTTCACGGTTGTACCGACCGAAATCTCCAGGGCCAGTGGATCGAACGCAAAGTCCCGGATCTGGATCTGGATCTGGATCTGGACAGTCATCGCCGCTGCGACTGCCGGCGAGGCCGACGGCGTGCCCGCCGGGGTTGCCGCGGGCGACGCCGCGGGTGTGGCCGCCGCATCACCCTCGACGCTCACCCTGCCCTGCATCTCCGGGTGAAAAAGACAGAAGAAGTCGAACGCGCCCGCCGCGTCGAACGTCACGGTCGCCGAGTTGCCCGGCGGGATTGTCCCCGTGTCGAACTGGTTTCCGGTCGCCGTGTGCTCGTCGTCGTCCTCGTTGACGAAGGTCACGGTCTGACCGGGCGCAACGGTCACGTTCGCCGGGGAGAAGCCGCGGTCGACGATTCGCACCACGACCTCGTCCGCGGCCGGGGCATCCGCACCCGCGGCCGGCGGTACGGCCTCGTCGCCCTCGTCATCGTCGCCACCGAGCCCGCGGCCACGACCCCGCCCGCGCCCCGAATCGTCGTCCTCGTCCTCGCACTCGTCTCCGCCACCACTGCCGCTATTTGAGCTGCCAGAGCCGGAGTTATCGCCATCCTCGCACTCGCCGTCGTCCTCGTCGCTCACAACGACGAGCGGCCCGCCCGAGTTCGCCGTCGCCTGGTGTCCGACGACGGCCCCCGCGAGCGCGAGCAGAATGAGCGCTGCGGTCAGTACGCGTTGAATCATAAAACGGCTCCCATTGTTGGCGGGCAGTGATCGCAAATGGTGCGCCAAAATTTCGCTTATTTCCGTTCGTCGATGGCAGCAAGCGATTATGCCGCTCTCGAAGAGAACTACGGGAGTGTCTCGATGTCAGCGATGATCCTGGCGGCGAGACTCAACGCGCCCTGTGCTGCACGAGCAACGTCACTGGTCGGATACGGAACATCGTAATCCGCGCGCTTCCTCATGAGATGGAGGCGGTTCAGATCCTGACCGATGCGACCGGTGTGGCCGAACCGCTGCCGGAGTTCTCTATGGGCTCTGGCATCTTTCGAAACAGGAACCCCCGTCCGATCTACAGTAGTCGCGCGCGACGTGAAAGGCGGCGTAATACGCCCGGCTTATCGCGGAACGACCCGCGGCCTCGTCGTCGCTGTTGGTCGCCAGGGCCAATGCGACACGCGGAAAGTCGCGACCGGCAAACGCCATTACCGGTGCTCGAGCGTGATGGTGAGAGCGCCGTCGGTCTGATGCGATTGCTCAATCCACCACTCCTCGTCCAGCCGGTCCAGGCACGTGAGCGCGTCCGGAGATTTCAGGCGGGTCCGAATTAAGACAAATAGGCTGCGATCGTCAGGATCTTCTGGGCCGATCAGGAGTTCGAGCGCGAGGGGTAGATCGAGTGTGAAATAGCGCGGGATCACCTGGCGGGCTTCGATCAGGATCGGGACGAGGAACGCGTGCTGATCGAGGAAGTCGAGAACCTCCTCGCGGTTGACGAACTCATATGCTGCCTCGATTCGTGCGACGTCGGCATGGTTCAACGTCGTTGTTGTGGATGCCATGTGCCACCGCCCTCATTGCCAAGCTCATCATCCTTCTCCACGTTTGCGCCGCATGGAGTTGAACCTATTGCGCCACCAAACCCTGACCCACTTCCGCCACCGCCTGCTGCAAGATCGCCACGTCCGCCGCGGTCGTCGACCAGTTGTCGAAGGCGCAGCGCAGGGCGGCTCTGCCCTCCCAGGTGGTGGGGGTGACGAAGGTGCGGCCGTCGGCTTGCAGGGCGGGCGCGGCGGCGTGGTTGATCTCGTCGCGCGCGGCCTCGTCCAATCCGGCGGGGGCGTAGCGCCAACAAACGATGTTGAGCGGCGCCGGCGCCATCAGCTCAACCCCCGGCGTCTCGACAATCCAGGTGGCGAAGGCGGCCGCGTTGGCGCAGCAGCGCTCGACCAGCTCCCGGTAGCCCGCCCGGCCGTACGCCTTTAGCGCGCACCAAGCAGCCAGCCCACGGAAACGGCGCGACATCTCCGGCAGGTGGCTGTCCGGGTTCCACCCCGCGCCCGGCGGCGGCGTGAGATAGGCCGCGGTCGCGGCGAAAGCGGCGCCCAGGGCGCCGGCGTCACGGACGAAGGCGAAGCCGGCGTCGTACGGCACGTTCAGCCATTTGTGGGCGTCGACGCAGACCGAGTCGGCCCGCTCGACGCCGGCCGTCAGGTGCTGATACGCCGGTGAAACGGCGGCGAAGAGCCCGAAGGCGCCGTCGATGTGCAGCCAGGCGCCGCCGGAATGCGCGGCGCACAGATCGGCCACGCCGTGCAGATCGTCGAACGCGCCGCTGTTGACCTCCCCGGCGTTGGCGACGACGATGACCGGCCCGTCGATCGTCGCCAGCTCGGCCGCCAGTGCGTCGAGATCGACCGCGCCACCGGGCGCGGCCACGGTTCGTACGCTGCCCCGGCCGATGCCAAGCGTGCCGAGCGACTTGCGGGCGCTGGCATGAATAGCCGCGCTGGAGACGACGGGAATCGGCGGGCGACCGCCCAGGCCGTCCTTCGCCGCATCGAACCCGAGCCGGTGGCCGACCCACTGCCGCCCGGCTGCCAACCCGACGAGGTTTGACATCGTCGCCCCGCTCGTCACCGCTCCGGCCCAGGCGGCAGGCAGGCCGAAGAGGTCCTTCACCCAGCGCAGCACGGTCAGCTCGGTCTGGGCCGCGGCCGGGGCGGCGGTCCACATCCCGGCGTCCTGATCGATCGCCGCGGCGAGCCAGTCACCCGCCAGCGCGGCGGGCGTCGTGCCGCCCATCACCCAGCCAAAGAAGCGCGGTCCCGAGGAGGCGACGATCCCCGGCTCGGCCCGCGCGTACCACTCGGCGACCGCCTCCGCCGGGTCGCTCCCCGCTTCCGGCAGCGGCTCGTCGAAGAAGGACGCCATGTCGTCCGCGGTCAGCGAACGGGCCACCGGCCGCTCCGGCAGTGACGCAATGTAGCGCGCCGCCAGGTCATGGGCGCGGTCGAGGGCGGCCAGGACGGCGGCGAAGCGCTCGTCGACGGCGACGGTTGAATTGGCTGAAGCACGGGTCACAATCAGCTCTCCTGCTTGCTGCAATCGTGCCGGCGCACCAGCACCGGTGGCCTCCACGCTACATGCGCCGGTTCAGGCCGGCAAGGGCCAATACCCATCGAAACGCAATGGTGCTCAGCGGCGTCTTGAAGACAGCGCATCCTCACCGGTAGCCGGCCACCGGCGACGGGTGGCGAAGGAGATGGACGTCATGACATGGATAGGTCCCCGCGCATGGGCGGGAGAGAAGGGTGGACGATGAGCAGCAATGGCATAATCTCGACGGTAAGCGCGCGGCCGGTCGGCCGCGGGCAGTTAATGGCGGGCGGATTGGCCGCCACGATCGGCAGTTTGGCGCTAGCGCAGGAGGCCGGCGCGTCACAAGGGCCGGTGGTGACAGGGGCGCCTGCCGGCGTGGCGGGGTTGGCGGTGACGGGCGTCGGCGAGGCCAGCGCGCCGGCCGAGGCAGCCGTCGTCCAGTTCATCGCCCGCTTCGGCGGCGGATTCTTCCCTGGGAAGGAGTCCGCTCCGGTCCCGGCCACACCCGTGGCCGTGCCCGATGAGGCGCTGGCGGCGCTGGTCGCGGCCCTCACCGGCGCCGGCGTGCCCGAGGACGCGATCGAGACGACGACGTTCCCCGACGGCCCCTTCGGTGGCCCGTTCGGGCCCGGCACGGCGCTGATCCTCGCCCAACTCGACGGCGACCTGCTGAGTAGTCTGTCAAGGCGAGCATGCCCGGTTACCGCCGTCAGGCTGAGGCAACGAAGCATCCCCGCGCGCAGCGCACCGGCGGTCATCAGGCACGGGGGCTGCGGGACGACGCGGCTGCGCCGAGGGATGCTTCCCGGTGGTCAGCATGACGGATAGTCCTTGACAGACTACTTAGTCAGATCCCGGTCATCGTCAACGCCGCGCTCGCCGCCGGCATCGAGCAGGGTATTGGTTTCGATCAGGTCGGCGTCGGCTTCACCGTTGCCGGCTGCGCCGCCATCGAGCATCAGGCGCTCGCGGACGCGGTGACCAACGGCCGCTCCCAGGCGGAAGGACTGTCCAAAGCGCTCGGTGTCACCCTCGGCAACCTCGTGCAGGCCAGCCGGCAACCCGTCTACGGCTACGACGGTGCCGCCGCGACCAGCTCGTGCGATGCGCTGCCCTCGCTCGACCTGGCGCGCGAAACCTACCTCCCGCCCTTCAACCCGACCCAGGCACCGGAAGTCGAACTCTACGTCCAAGTCAACCTGACGTACGCCTCCCGCCCAGGGCAATCGCATTCTCGATCACGTGCGTGGTGACAGGCGGCACGGGGCAAGGTGATACTGCGGGGAAGCCGAGGATGGCGGCCCGGATTGGTTGTGCTCATCCCCCGGAGTCCCGCCATGCTGCC
>JBOGUE010000814.1:0-2427 GCA_050695955.1 Thermomicrobiales bacterium
ACCGCCGGCCTCGTCGGGCCGTGCATGACCAGTTACTCCCTCGACGGGCAACAGCAACTAATCAAGGGCATCTTCGAGGAGTTGGTCGTCCGTATGGAGGAGATGGGCAAGGCCCTGCATCCCTCTCAGGTGCCGGCCGGCAGTCCCTACTGCGGCTTCATCGTCTACGGCCACGATAAGGTCACCCCCTTCGACCCGGAGGCGGTCAAACTGGTGACCCTCGACATGTGCCGCGAGGCCGGCGTCGAGCTTCAGTTGCATACCTTTGTCGCGGATACCCTGGTCGAGGACGATGCCGTCACCGGCATCGTCGCCGTCAGCAAGTCCGGTCTCGAAGCGATCCGCGCCCAGGTCACCGTCGATTGTTCCGCCGACGGCGACATCGCCGCCCGCGCCGGCGCCGCCTTCGAGCAAGGGCGCGATGCAGACGGCCTCACCCAGCCGATGACCCTCTTCTTCCGGGTCGCCAACGTCGACGACGCCAAGGTCGAGGAGTACGTCCGCGCCCACCCCGACGACTATCGCCCCTTCGCCTCCCTCGTCGCCAAAGCCCGCGAAGCCGGCGAATTCCCCATCCCGCGCAAGGGCGTCGGTCTCTACCGCACCCTGGAACCGGGGGTCTGGCGGATCAACACCACCCGCCTGCTCAAGTTCGACGGCACCGACGTCCGCGACCTCACGCGCGCCGAGATCGAGGGTCGCGAGCAGATCAAGACGTTGATGGCGTTCTTCCGCAAGTGGCTCCCCGGCTTCGAGCGCTGCCAGCTTTATGACACCGCCGCCACGATGGGCGTCCGCGAGACGCGCCGCATCGTCGGCGAGTACGTCCTCACCGTCGAGGACCTCTCCTCCGGCCGCGAGTTCGACGACGTCATCGCCCTCTGCGGCTACCCGGTCGACATCCACAGCCCGACTGACGACGGCGGCGGCGCCGATGGCCGGTACAACACGGCCAACGTCTACCAGATTCCCTACCGCAGCCTGGTGCCGCGCGACCTCGACGGCTTGCTCGTCGCCGGTCGCTGCATCTCCGCCACCCACGAGGCCCTCGGCGCCATCCGCGTCATGCCCCCGGCTTTCGCCATGGGCCAGGCCGCCGGCGCCGCCGCCGCCCTCGCCGTCGAATGGGGCCGCTCACCGCGCGCCATCCCGGTGCCGCAGTTGCAGGAGATCCTGGTTCGTCAGGGTGCGTATCTCGGCGAGCGCATGAACACCGAGGTGGCGATGCGATAGCGGTGCAATTCGACAAAGTAAACCGACATCTTGCAGCGCAATCAGGGCGCTGGCGTCCGAGACTACGGCGATAGCACTCACAAGGACCGAACGGCTCCGATGGTGTGCGCTTCCGCTTCCAATTCCTCCGGCGTCATGTCGAAGAAGGGAATCCCCAAGCCCGACGCATATCGAACAAAGTCGAACCGCGGCATATCCAGCAGCGCGGCTGCCTTCCCACTCGAACCCGTCTTGCGACGATAGAGTCCCAACACGATCATTTCCCGTGCCGTCTGCTCGACCGGCTCGTCCGCATTCCGCATAAGCGCCGCGGAACTCGCGGCGCGCGGCTAGCCCTTGAGGCGCACCGGCGAGGGCTGGCGGCGGTCGAGGTCGTGGTGTTGGGGGATGGGGCGGAGCTGACACATTATTGGGGAGGATGGTCGGTAGATGAATCGCTCGCTCTATCGGACGCTAGAGGTCTTCTCGAGTCTTCTGCTCCTCAATGTGCTCTGGATACTTGCGTGCCTTCCTGTCATCACCGTGTATCCGGCGACCGCCGCGATGTTCGGGGTGGTCGGTGAATGGGTGCGAGAGGATGAGCGTGGAGTCCTGCGCCGCTACGTTGCGCTCCTGAGGCGCGATTTCGCGCAGAGCTTTGGTATCGGAATCATCTGGACGCTACTTGGGGTGATAATCGGCACTGGCGTGTTGGAGATCAGGCATATGGCGCCGGTTCTCGTCATCCCTGTGATCCTCGTCATGTCAATTGTTGGTGTTGCTTATCTCGCGTCCACTATGTTTCTTTTCCCGGTCATGGTCACGTTTGACCTGCGATGGACGCAGATTCTTAAGAATTCCTTCTTAATTGCGATGAGCTTCCCGCTCATTACGCTCCTCTGTCTTGTGGTGATTGCCGGTGCCGGACTTATCGTTTTCACAATCCCGATTTCGCTGGTGATACTCGTTAGCATCACAAGTTACGTTATCTCCTGGCTCTGTCATCGTGCATTCGAAAGGGTAAACGTGCCGGAGAAGGGTAGCAGCGAACAGAGTTAGCGTCCTGTCAAGATGCCGTTGGCCATTTCCCCGGGCTAGGGCGTGGCTGGTAAATCGGTGCCGTTGCCGGTCGCCTACCCGTTGTCGCGCGCGAGGCGGCGGGGCGGTGGCCGGGGGCGGCCGGGGCGCGGTGACGGACGCGGCGTGGGCGGTGAT
>JBOGUE010000815.1:0-3268 GCA_050695955.1 Thermomicrobiales bacterium
ATCACCGCCCACGCCGCGTCCGTCACCGCGCCCCGGCCGCCCCCGGCCACCGCCCCGCCGCCGCGCGCGCGAAAACGGGTAGGCGACCGGGAACGGCACCGATTTACCAGACACGCCCTAGTCGAACGGGCCGCCGGGATTTCGACATCCATGTCGCGGAGCGCGTGAGATGAGTCGGGCTTGACGGCGTGCTTCGGTGCTGCTATGGTTCTCTAGTGATGTAATGAACTACTGAGGTATACGGAGCGCTCATGTTCGACGACCGCAGCCCGATCTACCGGCAGATCGCCAATCAGATCAAGGCCGATGTGCTGAGCGGGGCGCTGAAAGGGGACGAGCAGGTCTTGTCGACGAATCAATACGCCGCGTTCTACCGGATCAACCCGGCCACGGCGGCCAAGGCGTTCCAGCACCTGGTGGACGAAGGGATCCTCTACAAGAAGCGCGGCCTCGGCATGTTCGTCAGCCCGGACGCCCAAGCGGCGCTGCGGGCACAGCACCGGGAACGCTTCTTCGCCGACGTCGTCGACCCGATGGTGACCGAAGCGAGGACCATCGGTATCCCGCTGCGCGACGTGATCGGCCGGCTCGAACAATTGGCACACGAGGACGACCAATGACCCATAGCATCGACGTCAAGCACCTGCACCTGCGCTACGGCGAGGCGACCGCCCTGGACGATCTGTCGTTCCGGCTCGACGGCGGCAAGATCGACGGGCTGCTGGGGCGCAACGGCGCCGGCAAGAGCAGCCTGCTGGCCGTCCTCGCCGCCTTCCGCCAGGCGACCGCCGGCGATGACCTGGCCGTTTGTCCGTGCGATCCCGATCCGCACCAAGTCTTCCTGATCTCGCCGGTGGGCGCATCGGCCTGCCGACGGGCGGGATTCCCCCGGGTTGAAACCCGAGGCTGAACCGACGAAGTGCTTCCAGCACTGGGGTCAGCACGCCTCGTGCTCAACCCTGGAAGGGTTTTGTAGGTTGAGCCTGGCGTTTCAACGCCGGGTTCGCCGCCCGGCCTGATGGTGTTGGGAATCCTGATCCGGCTTGACAGATCGTTAATGGATCCCCACGCTTTGGTCTAGACCTCGAGAGATCAATGCCGCGATCAGCCGGGGATGGACGTGCAGATGCAATCGCCATCGCAAGCGCCAGTGCAGTTCGAGCCGACGTTGCCGGGGCGCTACTTCTACGACCCGGCCATCTACGAGCGGGAGCAGGAGCGCATCTTCTCCCAAATGTGGGTCTGCGTCGGTCGGGCCGACGCGATCGCGGACGCCGGCGACTACCTCGTCGCCGACATCGGGCCGGAGAGCGTGCTGGTCGTGGGCGGGCGGGACGGCGCGGTGCGGGCCTTCCTCAACGTCTGCCGGCACCGGGGAGCGCGCCTTTGCACCGATCCGTGTGGGCGGATCGGCGGCGCGATCCAGTGCCGCTATCACGCCTGGTCGTATGGGCTGGACGGCCGCCTGCTCGGCGCGCCGAATCTGGCCAAGGACGAGCGGTTGGACCGCGACGCCTACGGCCTCTTTCCGGTCGCGTGCGAGGTGTGGGAAGGGCTGATCTGGCTCAACCTCGGCGACGATCCCGCGCCGCTCGCCGATCAGGTCGAGCCGCCGCTCGTGCAGCGCTTCGGCGATCTGGCGATTTTTCAACGGTACGGCGTCGGCGATCTGCGGGTCGGGCGCCGCATCGAGTACGAAGTCGCCGCCAACTGGAAGCTGGTGGTTGAGAATTTCATGGAGTGCTACCACTGCGGCCCGGTTCACCCGGAGTTGACCCGGCTGCTGCCGGCCTTTCGCCAGGGCACCTCCTACCAGGGCATGCCCGGCGAAGGGACCGCGTTTGCCGGCGACGTCGAGGCGTTCACCCTCTCTGGCCACGGCGACCGGCCGCGCCTACCGGGTCTCCTGCCCGCGGATGACCGCCTCTACTACGGCTTCGTCCTCTGGCCAAACGTCTTCGTCAACCTCCTGCCCGACCACGTCATCCTGCACACCCTGCAACCGCGCGGGCCGGAGCGCTCGCGCGTCATCTGCGACTGCGACTGGCTCTTCCATCCGGACGACCTGGCCCGGCCCGGATTCGACCCGACCGACACGGTCGATATCTTCGATCTGGTCAACCGGCAGGACTGGGAGGTCTGCGAGCTAGCGCAGCTCAGCATGCGCTCGAAGGCGTATGCGCATGGCGGTCTCTACGTCGACAACGAGCAGCACATCGCGGCGTTCCGGGATTTGGTGCGCGAGCGGCTTGGGGAGTAGGGCGGCGAGGTTCGGCCCCTTTCCCGATCCCCCTCTAGACCGCGCAATCGTTGCATTGGTCTCCACAGCAACGCTCGCGGCCGGGGTGGTACTCGACCGCCCCACCCCGCCGGTCAGACTCGATGACGCAGCAATCGATGAAGACTTTTTTGAGCTTCTGGCGCGCCCGCTGGACGCGGGATTTCGCCCCCGAGAGCGAGAGCCCCAGCCGGTCCGCAAGCTCCTGCTGCGTCAACCCGTCCATCTCGGTGAGATGGAGCGCCGCGCGGTCCGCGGTGGGCAGGCGTTGCAGCATCGGATCGAGGCAGGGGAGCAACTCCTTCACCACGTCGTCCGGCAGCGCCGGATCGGCCAGGGTCGCGCGCCAGGTCAGGGCGGCGCCATAGCCGCGCCGCCGTGCCTCCGGCACCGTCGCCACCAGCGTGACGTCGTTGATCCCTGCCGCGACGAAGGTGGCCGCGGCGCTGACCGGCCGGTCCTCTTCCCATCCGACCCAGAATCGCTGCCGGTCGTCGGCCAGCATCTCGGCGGTGAACGCGGCCCCTGGTCCTTGTTCCTCGATCTCGTGCATCGGCAAGCCGCGCGCGATGGCGATCTCGAAGGCGCGCAAGCTCGCCTCGTCCCGGACCTCCTCGATCCGCAGCCCCGGCGGGAGTGGCGGCGCCTCACCGCCGGCCGGACGGAACATAAACGGTTCATGCCCGATGAGGGTCCAGCCATGGGGCCGCAGATCAGGCGTCGGCCAGGGACTGAACAGAAAGACCGTGCCGGATGTGGCCTCGGTCGCAAAACCATAGAAGTCGTCAAGCGCGCCCACCACCTCGTCCACTCCCTCGGGGAAGAGGGGAGCGATCAGCGTCGCCACGTTGTAGAGGGGGGCGGGGCGGCCGAGGTCGCCCGCCGCGAGGTCGTCGCGCCGGAGACCGCGGCCGCCGAGCAGACGTCCCGGCGCCTCATTCGCCATCGTCCAGTTGACCAGGAACTGGCGCAGCAGGGTGTCCGTAACGG
>JBOGUE010000816.1:0-3293 GCA_050695955.1 Thermomicrobiales bacterium
TCAGCATGACGGCGGCAACCAGGCACTATCGCCTTGACGGACGACTCAGGGTGACGGGGAGGGAGTGCTCGGGATGACGGTTCGCAAACACGCCCTGACGTCAGCGAATCATGCCGGTTCGACCGCCAGCGTCAGCGTACCATCGCCCAGGTCGACGCCTGCCAGTCGCAGCCCGTTGGCGGCGAGGTAGTTGTTGACCGAATCCTCGAGCAATCCGGCCATGTCGTCGGCGGGAACGAGGAAGCGGATGCCGCCATCCGCCGTCATGTCGATCACCCGCAACCGTCCGTTGACCGCGGCGACATTGCCCGTGTACGTTCCGGTTTGGTCCCGCACGCCGACGTTGACTGTGATGCCGTTGGGCGCAATCGCCGCCGACATCTCGTCGAGATCGATGTAGCCTTCCGCCCGCGCGGCCAGCGCCTGGTTCAGATCGGCCTCTTGCACCGTGTACGTCCCCGGCGCGGGCGCCGCGCCGGGCGCGATCGCGATCTGCCGCGCGACCTCGGTCTCGACCGCCTCCCGCACAGGTTCCTGCACCTCGTCCTGCACCCACGCCGAGCGCAACGCAGACGATCAGCCCGAAAGCGATGGAGCACGAGCAACCGCGAAATGGCAGGAAGGGCAAGGAGTGACGTCCTTTCGTTCGGTGTTCGACGGTGTGAATGAGAAATCGAACCGGTTGTGCCGATCATACGAAAACACACGGCAGGACGTTGAGAACGACCCGGTCCGAAGTCAGTCGGATTCATCCGACTTCCGGGAATGAGCCCGGGAACTGGCTCCCGGGCGGCGTCCGACATCCACACTGTTCCGATCCTACCGGGCGGCGTCCAATTGCACGTCTGGTCCGATGGTGCCCACGCCGCCACCATTCCCGGGCGGGGTCCGATGTCAACGATGGTCCGACAACAACCCACGGACAACGCGGTTATCGACTTGACGATGCCCTTTGACCGTTTTATCATCCACGGCACTGGGTAATAGGACGACTGGCACCCCCAGCCCAACCAGCCTATGCTACCCTACCCCACACGAATTGGTACGAACGGACGCGGGCGAGGCGACTCAGCCCGCGCGTTGCGTTTTTTTTATGCCTCTTCCCAGGAGAGCGCTTGATGCTTCGATCCTCGGCCCGCCATCCCGTCCGCGTCGCCCTGTCGCCGAGGCGAATCCGAACCACGAAACCCGGTCGCGCCGTCCCGGCGCTCGCGGCGCTCTGCCTCCTCCTGGCGGGGATATTGCCGCTCGGCTGGTCGAGCGCGGGGAACGCGCGAGCGCAAGCAGGCTCCGCCCCCTACGGCGACGTCATCGTCGTCCTCACCGACCCCCGCGCCGACGCCGCCCGCTTCGCCCGCGACGAAGGCGTCAACCCCCGCCGCGTCTACCGCAACGTCTTCCGCGGCTTCTCGGCCAACATCACCCAGCGCCGCGCCGAGCACCTGGCGAACCATCCCCGCGTCGCCTTCATCTCGCCGATCGTCGAGTTTCAGACGACAGCCCAAGAACTCCCCACCGGCGTGGATCGGGTCAATGCCGATGAGAATCCAGTGGCGGATATCGATCAGGTGGACGAACGAGTCGATGCAGACATCGCCATTGTCGATACCGGTGTCGACGTCGATCATCCCGACCTGAACGTCGTCGGTGGCGTCGCCTGCGAGGAGGCCGGCACGTTCGACGAAACGGGAGAGGATAGCCACGGCACCCACGTCGCGGGAACTGCTGCAGCACTCGATAACGATAGTGGCGTAGTCGGTGTGGCGCCCGGGGCGCGCATCTGGTCGGTGCGCGTCCTTGACGATGACGGTAAGGGCAATACGGCCGAGATCATCTGCGGCCTGGACTGGATCGTTGCTCACGCCGACACGATTGACGTCGTGAATATGAGCCTGGCAGCTGAGCTTGGCGATTCGACCTGCTGGAACGATGCGTTGCACTTGGCGGTCTGCAACACGGTTGAGGCAGGAGTGCCCGTGGTCGTGGCCGCCGGCAACGGAAATTCGGACGCGTCTTACTATGCACCAGCGGCCTTTGATGAAGTCATCACTGTTTCGAATTTCGCTGACTTCGATGGCGTGCCGGGTGGACTAGGGTCAAGACCCACTGGTTGTGCCGGGACGGATGACGTTTTTAGTTCTTCAAGCAATGACGGACCGGAGGTTGATGTCGCGGCGCCGGGGACGTGTGTCTATTCGACGATCTCAGGTGGTGGTTATGACTACAGCACTGGCACCAGTATGTCTAGTCCGCATGTCGCCGGAGCCATTGCGCTCTTCAAGTCGGTCAATCCAGGGGCGAGTCCGGCTCAGGCAAAGGCCTGGCTCCTCGAAAACGGCGAGTCGCAAGATGGGCCAAATGGCTTTACCGGAGACACCGACCTTTTCCCGGAGCCGGTCCTCTCGGTCGGCCAGCAGATCGACCCGTCGCCTCCGCCAGATCCCGGACCGCCATTCTACGAGAGCGGCGGTCAGGTCGTGATGGAGGCGGAACACGCCCACGCCTACGTCAGCCGGGACGATCGCGGGTGGCTCTTCCGCAACGTGGAGACCATCGGAGACAACCTGCCCGGCTATGCCGGCGACGGGTTCGTGCGGGTCGAGCCGGATAATGGCGGCAATTGGCTCAGCGGCTACGCGACGACCGCGCCGGAGCTGCAATTCGAGGTCGAGTTCGCCACGCCGGGCACCTATCACGTCTGGGTGCGGGCGCAGGCTGACGATGCCAGTGACGACTCGATCCATGCCGGCATCGACGGCACGATGCCCTCGACCGCCCAATACTTGCGCCCCGGTGTCGGCACAAGCTGGGCGTGGACCAAATCGACGATGGATGGCCCCGTCGCCACGATCAACGTCCCGTCCGCCGGGCTGCACACGATTAACTTCTGGCCGCGCGAGGACGGCATCCGCCTCGACCGCGTGTTGCTCACGAGGAGCGCGAGCTTCACGCCCACCGGCGCGGGGCCGTCCGAAAGCCCGCAAGTCGAGCCACCGTCGCAAGCGTTCCAGGAAACGGACGGCTACGTCGAATTCGAGGCGGAAGACCTGCATGCCCAGATCGACCGCGGCGGCCACGACTGGCGCTTCGAGGACGACGTCATCGCCGGCTACTCCGGCGTCGGCTACCTGCGCGTCCGCCCCGACAACGGGGACAATTGGCTCAGCGGCTTCGCCACCACCAGCCCCGAGGCCCAGTACCGCGTCGACTTCGAAACCACCGGCGCCTACTACGTCTGGGCGCGCCTGCAAGCGACCGACGCCGCCGACGACTCGTTCCACGTCGGGCTAGAC
>JBOGUE010000817.1:0-3039 GCA_050695955.1 Thermomicrobiales bacterium
CGGCACCGTAACGGCCGATATCGGCCGCGCTCCATGGACAAACACACCCGATGCGCCCTCTGTTGCTTGAGATGCAATTGCCCTGCGCATGAGGTGTTGCCGACGATTTGACTTTGCGGAGCAGCGACAATGGAACGATTCACGGCGGTCTTTGAGCAATCGGGCGATTGGTGGATCGGTTACGTCGAAGAATTACCTGGGGCCAATACCCAAGGCCACACCTTGGAAGAAACACGCGAGAATCTCCAAGAGGCGGTCCGACTAGTTATCGATACTAATCGCGAACTTGCCCGGCGTGAAACAGCAGGTCATGCAGTCATTCGCGAGGAAATGATCCTTCGCACCGCATGAAGCGTCGTGATTATTTCGGAGTTCCGCCGCGCTCTGCCAGCGGTTGCCATCGCTCAATCCCTGGCACGCGGTCGAAGTCGGCGTCAAAGCTGGCAAGTGCGTATCCATGCGTCTCGGCGTATGCCGCACCGAGCGCATCGACGAAACCGAGGCGCGGCATCGAGGTCCACAGATCGAGGGCACGAAGACACGTACGCCTGGCTGAAAGCCTCAAGCCGCTTCGCAGAAGGATGGTCTTCATCCGCGCGGCGACTTCATGCGCGGGCAGGTTGTATTGCCTCTTTGGAGACGAGGATATATGCAACTTCGGCCAATACGGCCTCGGAGGTCGTGATCTCTGCCTCACCATGTTCCGCTCGTCGGAAGAGTTCTCTCGCCGCGTCGCTCATAGCCTCTTCGGCAGGTGTCTCAGGTATCGTAAGAGCGCGGATAAAAAAGTTGGCATCGACGAAGACCACTCGCCCCTCCATCGCTCCATCTTTTGCGCGATTGCTTCCTCGATCGCATCTTCTATCTCAGCGTCGAGGTCGGCGGTCGTGGGACGGCCGAGAGGTGGGACTGAGCCGAACACAGATTCCAAGGTGGGGTACTTAATCGGCCGCAGATGCACTTCTCCATCGTCGATGACAAATGCGATCTTGTCTCGTGTGTTCACCCCGAGTTCCTTGCGCACCTCACTCGGAATCGTGACCTGACCCTTGCTGGTGATAGTCGAGATGATCTCTTTTATGACCAGCCCCCTGAATCTGACCACAATGCAACGGTAAGGCATTGTACGACAAGCCTTACTGACTTGGTTACTTCGATGGCCAGGATCAGTGGACGGAAAAGTAGTTCGGATTCAACGATTCCGCAGCCGGGGATCGAGCGCGTCCCGCAGGCCGTCCCCGAGCAGGTTGATCGAGAGTACGGTCAGCATGATCGCCAGGCCGGGGAAGAAGGAGACCCACCAGAAGTGGCGCATCATCGAGCGGCCGTCCGAGAGCATGTTGCCCCACTCGGCGGTCGGCGGTTGGATGCCAAGTCCGAGGAACGACAGCGTCGAGCCAAGAATGATCGCCCCCGCGATGCCGAGCGTCGCCAGCACGATGATCGGCGGCAAGACGTTCGGCAGGATGTGGCGCAGCATGATCGCGCGATCTTGGGCGCCGCTCACCCGCGCCGCCGTCACGTACTCCATCTCCCGCGTCGAGAGGACCGTGCCCCGCACCACCCGCGTGTATTCCGGGATCGAGGCGATGCCCACCGCCAACATCAAGTTGAAGAGGCTGGTGCCGAGGATAGCCACCAGCGACATCGCCAGTAAAATGCCGGGGAAGGCGAGCATCATGTCGACCGCCCGCATGATGACACTTTCGATCCAACCGCCCCGGTAGCCGGCAATCAGGCCGAACGCCACGCCCACCACCGCCGCGATGCCGACCGCGACCAACCCGACCGGCAACGACATCCGCCCACCATAGAGCACACGTGAAAAGATGTCCCGCCCGAACGTATCCGCCCCGAAGAGATGCTCCCGGCTCGGCCGGGCCCGAATCGCCTGACTGTCTTGCTCAATCGGGTCAAACGGGGCAACAATCGGCGCAAAGACAGCCAAGAACATGATCACCGCCAGGACAACCGCGCCCGCCACCGCCCCAGGGTTCCGCCCCAATCGCCGCAGCGCGTCGCGCAAGAGGCTCCGCGGCCGAGCCACCCGCCCCAGCCCGCCACTCGCCACGCCCGCCACCTGTTGACCGCCAACCGCCAACCGCTGCCCCACCGCCTTCCGTCTTCCGCCTAACGCCTATTCGTACCGAATCCGCGGGTCGATCACCGCGTAGGACAAATCGACCGCCAGGCTCACGAGCACATAAATCGCCGCCGTCACCAGAACGACGCCTTGGATCAGCGGGAAGTCGCGGTTGCTGATCGCCGTCACCGCCACCCGGCCGAGACCCGGCCGCGAAAAAACGGTCTCCGTCACGACCGCGCCGGTCAGCAATCCGGCAAGTTGCAGGCCGAAGTAGGTCACCACCGGGATCAGCGCGTTCTTCAGCGCATGGCCGACGACAACGGCGCGCTCGCGCAACCCCTTCGCCCGCGCGGTGACAACATAGTCCTGCCGCATCACCTCCAGCATCGACGACCGGACGAGCCGCGCCAGGTACGCCGACGATCCGAACCCGATCGCCACCGCCGGCAGCATCAAGTGCTTCCAGCCACCTAACCCGGTCGCCGGGAAGAGATGCCAATTGAAGGAGAAGGCGAAGAGGAGCAACAGACCGAGGTAGAAAATCGGCAGCGAGACGCCGAGCAGCGCCACGACCATGGCGCCGGTATCGATCCACGAGTTCTGAAAGAGCGCGGCCAAGACGCCGAGTGTCACCCCGAGGACAATCGCGACCGCCAGCCCAGCCAGCGTGAGCTGCACCGTCGGCCAGATCGCCTCGCGGATCGTGTCGGAGACCGGGCGCTGGCTATGCAGACCGCTGCCCATGTCTCCCCGCAACAGGTCGGTCACGTAGTCGCGGTACTGCACCCACAGCGGCTTGTCGAGCCCGTACTGCTGCCGGATCTGCGCCGCGCGCTCCTCCGTCAACGGTTTGTCGCCCGCGAAGATATAGACCGGATCGCCCGGCGTCAGGTGGACCATGAGAAACGTGAACAGACTGATCCCAAAGAGCACCGGGATCGCCTGCACCAGTC
>JBOGUE010000818.1:0-2978 GCA_050695955.1 Thermomicrobiales bacterium
GATGTGGCGGGTAAGCGCCCGTGTGTCGATCCCCGCGATGCCAGGTATGCCATGACGTTGGAGATAGTCGTCCAAGGTGCCCATTGCCCGCCAGTTGCTTGGAGCATTGCAGTGCTCGCGGACAACCAAGCCGGCGACCCATGGCTGGCGAGACTCGTCTTCGCCAGGAATGACGCCGTAGTTGCCAATTAGCGGATAGGTCATGCAGACGATTTGACCGCGGAACGACGGATCAGTGCAGACTTCCTGATACCCAGTCATCGTCGTCGTGAAGACGGCCTCGCCGGCCGCTGACTTCCCCACCGCTCCAAATGCTCTGCCGCGAAAGACGCGCCCGTCGGCTAATGCCACCGCCGCGTCAGTCGACGGTTGGAAACGCGGCCGGCTCCCACACTGTTCAGGCACGATACCGCTCCTCTCCACCCACCAGGGTTAGGCGCGCGCGCCCTCGCAGTTCCATTCCCATTAATGGCGTGTTGGGACTTTTGGTCCTCAACTCCTCCGGAGTTACCCGCCATTGCTGCTGAGGGTCAAAAACCACAACATCGGCGGCGGCGCCGACCGCCAACGAACCGTGCGGTGCGCCGAGGAGGCGTGCCGGCACGGTGCTCAGGCGATAGACTAGGTCGTTCACCGATATGTGGCCGGCTCGGACGAGGCCGAGCATCAGCGGCAAGGCAAATTCGAGTCCACTCATGCCGAACGCCGCGTGATGGTAGTCAGAACCTTGCTTCTCGGGCTCGGCATGTGGGGCATGATCAGTGGCGATGATGTCGAACGTGCCGTCCTGGAGCGCTTCGAGTAGCTGATGCGTGTCTGCCCCGTTTCGCAATGGCGGGTTGACCTTGGTCGTCGGATCGGCTGCTGGCGCGACATCGCCGCTGGGTTCGTCCACATTCAAAAGCCTGCGATCTCCCGCGACCCATTCGTCCGACATCGTCAGGTGGTGCGGCATCACTTCGGCCGTTACGCGAACACCCGCTGTCTTCGCTTGCCGCACGAACCCGGCGCCCCGACCAGTGCTGACATGGCAGACGTGCAGCCACCCATTCGTCAACTTGGCGAGGAGCAAATCGCGCGCGATGATGATCTCTTCGGCTTCGGCTGGGATGCCTTCGATCCCGAGCCGGCGCGAGACCTCTCCCTCGTGCATCGAACCGTACGCCAATGCCTTGTCCTCGCAATGGACCATGACTGGCAGGTTAAGGCGAGTGCTGGCTTCGAGCGCGCGCCGCATGATCGCGCTGTCCCGCGTTGTGTCGCCGTCGTCAGAGAAGCCAATGGCGCCCGCCGCTGCCAGTGCCTCGAAGCTGACCGCTTCTTCCCCTTGGCGACCTACGGTGATCGCCGCAATCGGATGTACGCGCACGACGGCGTCCCGCTCTACCCGTGAGCGAAGATCACGCAAGTTCTCGACGCTGTCGAGTGCTGGTCTCGTGTTCGGCATGCAGCAGATGGTGGTGAATCCTCCTGCCGCGGCCGCCGCGGTACCGGTCGCAATCGTCTCCTTTTCCTCGCCTCCTGGCTCTCGCAGATGCACGTGGAGATCGACGAACCCAGGCGCCACGACGCATCCCTGGGCCTCGACCAGCTCCGCGCCGACCACGGGATCTAGGTTGCCAATCGCTGCAATCCGGCCGTCCTGGATCAGCACATCCGCTACCGCGTCACGTTGCGACGCCGGATCAACGACCCGCCCTCCCCGAATCATCCAGGTTCGGTTGCGATCGATCATCTTCGCTCCCGACTCGCGAGGTCGAGCGCACAAAAAAAGTGCCCCGAGGCCCGGAGAGGACCTGGAGGCGTTTTGTGTGCTGTGTTTAGCCCTTGCGACCGCAACCCAACCCTCGACTACGTCACCATCGTCGACCACCGGAGTATAGGCCGTTCGACGACGGACCGTCAATCCGATTTGACCGTCCATCTTCACCGGTTAGAATCAGCCGTATGGACCCGCCCGCTGTTCCACCATGTGCGATTTCAACAGTCGCCCGGCGACTCGATGCCGTCTACGGTCCCAGGAACTGGCGCCGCTCAGCATCGCCGATCGACGAGCTCGTGCAGACGATTCTGTCCCAGCACACCTCTGACGCGAATACTGAACGGGCCTTCGCGTCGCTGCGGGCCCAGTTTGCGACGTGGGATGAGGTGATCGCCGCACCGACCAGCAAGGTCGCGGACGCGATCCGTGGCGGTGGACTTGCGGATCAGAAGGCGCCCCGGATCCGGCGAGTGCTCGCAGAGATCCTCGCCGAGCGCGGATCCTTCGAGTTGGACGATCTCGCCGACCTGCCGGTTGGAGCGGCCCGAGAATGGTTAATGCAATTCAACGGCATTGGTCCAAAGACGGCGTCGTGCGTGCTGTTGTTCAGCCTTGGCATGCCGGCACTGCCGGTGGATACGCACGTGCATCGAGTTGCTCGCCGCATTGGATTGATTGATGAGGTGGTATCGGCGGAGCAGGCGCACGAACTACTCGAATCCGCCCTTGGCGCGAATCGGGACACGGTATACGCTTTCCACGTTAACATGATTACCCATGGTCGCTCGGTCTGCCAGGCCCGACGGCCCAAATGCGGGCAGTGCCCGATTGCGGATTGCTGTGTCTACGTTCAACGCCTTTCCAACAATTCACGAGTCGCTTCGCCATCCGACCAACGGTGAGACGACACTGTACTTGGTTCGTCATGGGCGGACAGAGAGCAACGTGTCGTTGCTGCTGCACGGCCGAACGGACGTGCCGCTCGATACCCTAGGCGTGCGGCAGGCGCACCTCGTCGCCGAACGGATTGCGCGCGAGGTGGGGACGGTCGATGCCTTGTTGTCTAGTCCGCTTTCGCGCGCGCTGACGACCGCGCGGATCATCGGAGATCGTCTGGAAATGGCGCCGGTGATCGTGCCGGGACTAATCGAGATGGACTTCGGCATCCTCGAGGGTGCGACCATCGAAGTCATTCACCAAGATCATCCTGACATCG
>JBOGUE010000819.1:0-3961 GCA_050695955.1 Thermomicrobiales bacterium
TCATGATGCAGGCCCGGCTCGGGACGCAGACTGGATTCTGGATGTAGGCGCGGTCAAAGAGGGTGCCGCGCGCCGCCAGGCGGTCGAGATGCGGCGTGCGAATGTGCGAGTTGCCGGTGACGCCTAGGGTGTTATACCGCTGCTGGTCGGTCGTGATCAGGATGATGTTCGGACGCCGATGCGATTGGCGCGGTCGTGACATTGTCTGTCGTCCCCTCTCATCTGTCATAGCGGTCGGCACAGGGTAGGCCGCGCGTCCCATCGAGTCAACAGGCGAACCGTCGTAATTGTTCAAAGGATGAAAAATGAGCAGACTTGACCGGCTTGCGCACCAGATCGTCGTCGCTTGACACCGCATGGCGGCGGTGTTACGCTCGAAATTAGTTCAGATGCGCAACCAAATCCCCGGCGGCGGCCGGCTCTCCGCCGCGACACCCTTCACGATTCCAAGGAACATCGGCTGATCGGAACATGGCGTCGCTCTGGCGAGCGCAGGGGCGGCGGCACAACGAAGAGGAGATCGTGCGATGCGTGACCAGTCCCAGCTCCGCGATGGGAGAAGATTTGCCCGGCGATCATTGGTCAAAGGCGCCGCCGCCATGGCAGCCGCCCCATTTGTGTTCTCGCGCACCGCGCCGATCGTGCGAGCGCGCCAGGACGCCCCGTCCGGCGACGTGCGGATGTGGGTCTACCCCCTTGCCGGCGACGATCAGGCGGCCAACGAGCAGGCGTGGGAGGGGATCGTCAGCGGGTTCAACGCCCAATTCCCCGACGTCGAGGTCACTGTTGAGGTCCAGCCCTGGCAGAACCGCAATGAGCAGTTGACGACGGCGCTGGCGGCGGGCGCCGGCCCCGATGTCGCCTACCTGAACGAAGACTTCATCCCGCAGCACGCCGAAGACGGCAATATCGAACCGCTCGACGACGTGATCGCGGAGGACCGCGACGACTTTCTCGAGAACGCGGTCGCGGGCGTGAGCTACCAGGACACCCTCTTCGCGGCGCCGATCCTGATGACCGCGACGACGATGGTCTACAACACGAAGCTCTTCACCGATGCCGGCGTCGAGACCTTCCCGACGACGTGGCAAGAGCTGCTCGACGTGGCGCCGACCTTCAAGGAACAAGGCATCGACCTGACCTACTACTCCGGCAGCCTCGAGTCGTCGCTCAACCTGAACTACTACCCGCTGCTGTGGCAAGCAGGTGGGCAGGTCTTGAACGAAGATGGGACGGCGGCCGCGTTCAACAGCCCGGAAGGGATCGAGGCGCTGAACTTCGTCGTCTCCCTCTTCGAGAACGGCTACACCGACGAGTCGTCCGGGGTCACGTCGCCGGAGCCGGGCCGTTCGCCGCTCGACCTTGGCGAGGCGGCGGTCGGCTTGACGGTGGATCAGGCCTGGGCGCTGCGTCTTGCCGAGTTGTGGGGCGAGGGGGTTCTGCAAGTCGGTCAGCCGCCCATGAATAAGGTCCAGACGAGCTACGGCACGGCCGCCGGCTTCGCCCTCTTCGCGGACGCCGGGGACAAAGACGCGTCCAAGGCGTGGATCAAGCACCTCGTCAGTCCGGAGACGATGCCGACGATCCTGGGGTTGGGCGGCTACTTCGCGCCGCGCGCCTCGCTCGGGTCGCTCTACGCCGACGTGCCGGTCGTCGGCGAGTACGAGCAAATGCTGCCATTGGTGCGCGGCGGCGTTCGTCACCGCAGTGCCCGCCAGATCATCAGCACCGTGGCGCCGGAGATCCAGGCCGCCTTCCTGGGCGACAAGTCGGCCGAGGACGCGCTGGCAGCGGCCGAAGAAGATGTCAACGCCTTACTGGAACGGAACCGGTAGTACGGAGGCGTCAGGCGTTAGGCGGTATGGCCCCCTATCCCCCCAGCCCCCTTTCCCCCGAAAACGCGGGGAAAGGGGGAGCCGCCCCCGCTGGCGAGCGCCCCGTGCTCCCCTCCCTCGGCGTCGGGGAGGGGTGGGGGGAGGGGGCCGTTCTTCCAACGCCTAACGCCTAACTCGGTTGATTATGAGTAGTATCGCCAGCAGACCTCCTCCAACCACCATCCCGCCGTGGCGGAAGCGGCTGCGAGAGACGGGCGTCGGCTATGCGTTCATCTTGCCGATGCTCGTTCTCTTCGTGGTCTTCCGGATTTGGCCGGCGGTCTGGAGCTTTCTGCTCAGCTTCCAGGACTACCGGCTGCGCGGCGGCTCGGAGTGGCTGGGGTTCGAGAACTACCAACGGCTGCGCGACGACGACGACTTCTGGCAGGCGCTGAAAGTCACCTTCATTTACGCCGCAATCGCGGTGCCGCTGACGACGGTGCTCTCGCTGGCGATGGCGGTGCTCGTCAACCAGAAGCTGCGCGCGATGAGCTTTTTCCGAGCGCTCTACTTCCTTCCCTACATCACCAGTCTGGTGATGGTCGGGGTGATCTGGAAGTGGATCTACCACAACCCGGACGGGCTGCTGAACAGCGTCCTGGGAACGGTCTCGCTCGGTCCGATCTCGTGGTTGGAGAGTGACCGGCTCGTCCTCCCCTCTCTGGCAATCATGTCGGCCTGGAAGGGGCTCGGCTACGCGATGATGATCCTGCTGGCGGGTCTGCGCTCAATCGACCCCAACGTCTTGGAAGCGGCGGCGGTCGATGGGGCGACCGGTTGGCAGCGCTTCTTTCAGGTGACCCTGCCGCTGCTGAAGCCGGTCCTCTTCTTCGTCATCGTGATCGAGACGATCGGCGCGTTCCAGGTCTTCGATGCGATCTACGTGATGACGGGCGGTGGGCCGGTGCGGGCCAGCTATTCGCTGGTCTACAAGCTGTACGACGAAGGCTTCCGCTTCCTCGACTTCGGGTACGCGAGCGCGATTGGGGTCGTCCTCTTCGCGATGGTGATGTGCGTGTCGCTGATCCAGCGTGCCATGTTCGGGAAGAACGACGTATGAGCGCCGAGACGCTGACGGGTCGGAGCCGCCGCGCGGTGACGGCGGCGGGCGTGCGCCCGCGGCCGCCGCGGACAGTGCGGACCGGCGCGCTCTACCTTTGCCTCGTCCTGCTCGCGATCGTGATGGCGACGCCGTTCGTGGCGATGGCGCTCCTCTCCTTGCGGCCGGCGACGGCGATCAGCCTGCGGGAGATCTTTTTCTCCACAACCTTCACGATCGAGCACTTTCGGACGATGTTCGAGAACGCCTCGCTGGTGCGCTGGATTCTCAACTCGTTCATCTACGCCGGCGTCTCGGTCGTGCTGGTGTTGCTGCTCAGCTCGCTGGCGGGCTACGCCTTCGCCAAGAAGCACTTCTTCGGGAAGAACGCGATTTTCTGGACCTTCATCGCGATGCTGGTCGTGCCGAGTCAGCTCACCATCGTGCCGCTGTTCATCCTGGTCGTCAAGATGGAAGGGGTGAACACCTATTGGGGGCTGATTCTGCCGACGCTGGCCAGCGCCCAGGGCGTCTTCTTGATGCGTCAGTACATCCTGGGGTTGCCGGATGAATTGCTCGAGGCGGCGAAGATCGACGGGGCGTCGGAGTTCCGCATCTACTGGCAGATCGTGCTGCCGCTCTGCACGCCGGTGCTGGCGACGCTCGGCATCTTCGTCTTCCTCTGGCACTGGAACGACTTTCTCTGGCCGCTGATCGTGACGCAGAGCGACGAGATGCGCCTGCTCACCGTGGGGCTGGCGACGTTGCAGGACATGGTCCCCTCGACCCACTCGATGATGGCGGCCGCGGCGATCAGCTTCTTCCCGAGCATCGTCATCTTCGTCGTCTTCCAGCGCTTCATCGTGCAGAGCATCGCCACCAGCGGGATCAAGGGGTAACGGGGCGAAGGCGTTAGGCATTAGGCGTTAGGCGTTAGGGCATGTTTGAACAGCGCCGTCATGCTGAGGCATCGAAGCATCCCCGCGCGAAGCGCAGCGCTACGGCAGACGCGGCTTCGCCGGGGGATGCTTCGGCTTCGCCTCAGCAT
>JBOGUE010000820.1:0-4485 GCA_050695955.1 Thermomicrobiales bacterium
GAGTATAGCATAGACGGGGCAATTGCCCCGTTATGCCAAGCAGTCACAACACCTCAAGTTGGCAACGCCGAATCAGCGCCGAGAGCACGATGGTCCGTCGTCGTTTCAGTCAAGCCCGCCGCTGAGCGCCCGGAGGACGAAGAGGAGTACGACCGCGCCGCCGATGGCGACGAGGAAAATGGTCACTCCGAACTCGAAGTTCCAGTCCTCGCCGGTCAGAATCTTGTAGCCCGCGCCGCCGATCACCGCGCCCGCAATGCCGACCACGATGTTGGCGACGCAGCCTTGGCGATTGCCGGTGCCGGCGAACATGCCAGCGATCCACCCCGCGAGCACGCCGAAAATGATCCACGCCAGGATATCCATCTCGCCTCCCCTCTCGCGGATGTGCGACAGTGTCTGTGCATGATCGCCCAGGCGTCGTGGCCGATTCGCAGTGTATCAATCAACGAGCAAGGATGACGTTCGCGTGGATGGATTCAGCACACAAGGAGGGCGGCTGCCGGAGACCCCGCACGAGTTGCCCTACGATCGGGCGAAGATCGACGAGTTGCTGACCCGGGTGCGGGCCGGCGAAGCGATCGATCTCCTGGCCGAGCTGGTGAACGCCGTCGATTGGCGGCGGGGATTCGGCGACGACGGGGGCCAGCCGGTCACCATCGAGGAGATCGCGCGCTTGCGCGCCTACTACCGCGAAAAGTTTGCCGACGTCGGCCCACTCTACGTCGCCGAACTGCTCTCGACCGAGTTCATGACCGAGCAACGCGCCCGCGGCGACGTCATCTTCTCAGACCGCCTCATGGAACTCGGCCGTAACGAACCGGAACTGTGGCAGGAGATCAGCCGCTTCTTCCGGCGGAAGGAGATGGTGACGGCGCTGCTGGTGCAGGCGCACACCGTGAAATCCGAGTCTGAATAAGGTTAATTGGGCAATGCCCTACTAGGTTCAATCGGAAATCTGTTGCCACTCAGCGGCATGAACGAAGAAACTGATGTGTCGCACGTTCGTGGTGGCAACCGTTACTGAATCGCCTTGTTCCTCCATGGATTGTGCTTGTGCAGCGAGTATGACATCCACGTCGAGCGACGAGTCATCCGCGGTTGGCGTGCCCCGCTGGCGAGCAATTGCCCAGAGTTCAGCGGCACGTAGCATAGTCATTGAGGTGAGCGGGAGATAATAGACACCGGGCGCGTTTCGTAGCTCTTCCAGACGTCTGAGTCCCCGGGTCTTGCGAGCACGTATGAATTCCCGTCGAATCTCATAGTCAGCGATCTCTGGAAGAACGACAACCATGCCGATCGCTGCAAGCAAGCGCAACCAGAACCGACATCGCATGTTCTCAGGCGACGCGTTCGGATTCGTCAACATACCCAGCGGGCCTGAGTCGAGCATGACGACCCGACTCACGGGAAGAGCTTGCGGTAGGAGGGGCGATCCTCATCCAGAGCTTTCTTGAGCCATTCCCACGTTTCCTTTTGTTCTTGAATGTCCACTTCGGTCGCACTAGCCCACGAGTCAAGCAATGCGATAAGTCCTTGGTTCTTTTCGATCTGTAGCCGGCGTTGTTCTTCTTCGACTTCGACGCTTACCGGCTCAATGTGGGCAGGCGGCTTCGCGTCTCTTGCATGCACCATTTCTCACCTCCGACTACGTGGAACGATCTCTACCGTACCCATTTCACGTGGGGGCGCGGCCGATGACGAGGCAGGCGTTTTGGCCGCCGAGGCCGAAGGAGTGCTTGGTGAGGATGTCGAAGGAGGCCGCGCGGGGTTGGCCGTGGACGACGTCGAGGTCGATGGCGGGGTCGGGGTGGCGATAGTTGCGGGTCGGCGGGATGCACTGTTCGGCCATGGTGCGGATGGCGACGATCGTCTCGATGGCGCCGGCGGCGCCCATGCAATGGCCGATGGCGCCTTTGATCGAGGTGACCGGGATACTGGCGGCGCGCTCGCCAAAGGCGAGTTTGATGGCGATTGCCTCGGCGAGGTCACCCGCGGGGGTGGAGGCAGCGTGGGCGTTGATGTGGCCGACGCGGTCCGAGTCGACGCCGCCGTCGGCGAGGGCGGCCATGATCGCCCGCGCCGCGCCGGTACCTTCCGGGTGCGGCGCGATCGGATGGTAGGCGTCGTTCGAGGAACCGAAGCCGAGGACCTCGGCGTAGATGTTGGCGCCACGGGCGCGCGCGTTGCCAAGCTCTTCGAGCACGACAATGCCGCTGCCCTCGCCGAGGATGAACCCGGCGCGGGTCGCGTCGAACGGTCGACTCGCCCGCTCAGGAGCGTCGTTGCTGTCGGTGGCGAGGGCGCGCATCGCCTCGAAACCGGAGAGAAACAGCGGGTGGTCGTCCGATTCCACCGCCCCGGCGACCATGAGCGGGGCGCGGCCGAACTTGACGTCGTGGAACGCCTCGCCGATGGCCTGGGCGCCGGTGGCGCACGCCGTCACCACGGTCGAACTGGGGCCGCGCAGGCCGAATCGCGCCTGAATCGCGTAGGCTGCCAGATTGTGAGGGAACATGACATGGAGGTGCGGCGGCACGCGGCCAGGACCGCGCTCCTCAAAAATCTTATAGGCAGGGATGAGATCATCGTAGGTGCCGCCAACGCAGGTGCCGAGGAAGGCCCCCCCCGCGTCCAGCGCCATCACCGGCTGGAGATCGTCGCCGATCAGGCCGGCGTCGATGAGCGCCTCGCCGGCAGCCTCGGTCGCCAAGCGCGCGAAGCGGGAGGTCGTCCGTGCCGCCTTGCCGGTGATGAACCGGCTCGGAATCGTCGCGTCGTCGACATCGCCGCGGAGCAGACACGAGTGTTGGGTGGGGTCCAGGTCCGGCACGCGTCGAATGCCTGTTTCGCCCGCGACCACGCGCCGCCACGTCTCCTCCGCGCTCGGGCCGAGCGACGTAATCGCGCCCAGGCCGGTGACGACGACGCGTCGGGTTGGGACGGACGGCAGGCCGGTCGCGAGATCCGCCGCGCAGTGCATACAGAATTTGGCAGCCGCGGGGTTTTCGCCGCCGCAGCGCGCGCATGTGATGGAGTTCTCGTGTGGGTTACGCATGGGCTTCCTCTCGGCGCGGGGGCAGCGTCGCCGGCCCGCCCGGCATCGACGCGGTTCCCGGCGGACGAATGTGTCCCGCCGGGGGTCTGCGGAAGTATAGCCAGGCATCGAGACGCGTTCGCGCCCGGCAGATGGGAATGACCCCATCGTGCCGGGCGCGACGTTTGCCTCGGTCGCTACCGAAGGAGATCGGCGTGGTCGCGACCGAGTCAACCACGCGTCGCTGAGGATGTCTTGGGGAGGGAGACGACGATTCCGACAGTCTGCCGACGCGTCGTCGAGGAGTTCATGGTGAGGAGGAAAGTACCGGCGACCGGCTAGCGACGCCGGATGAGGCACAGGTCTCCGGCGCGGTACACGACGGACCGAGCTTGGTCCGCCTCCCGCACCGAACGGGAACGTTGCCGTTCCTCCGCCCGCACGCGGCGGGCGACCAGATTCTCAAAGTGCGCGCGCCCGGTTGCCCAGCGATCCAGCGAGTATGCGGACTCCCCAGATGACGCGCTCATCTGTCTGTACGCCCGGCGACCCGGATTGGTTCCGCTTGTTGTGACGCAGATCACAATCTCCGGCGCCACTCACTCATCAACGATCAGGATCTCCTCGCCGCCGCCATGGGCGACGCTGTGAATTGTGGCGCAAAGGCGAACTGCCTCGTCGCGGCTGAGGCTCAGTCGCACATGCGGCGGGCCGTCTGCCGGACCAAGCTCGACGACGACGCCACCGCCGCGCCCGGCCCGCACCACCGCCGCGCCGACCGGCCGTATTTGGACCTGATCGTCCATCACGTCGAGCTGCATTGCCCCTCCTTGCCCCAGGCTAGCAGCCGGCAATTCCGACCGCGGGAGCGACGATTCTAGCCGAAAGCGTTGGCGCATTCCGCCGGATTTCTCTCAGGCGGCAGGATGGCACAAAGAAGATGGGAATGTCACGGGAAAAGCCGTCAGCGCTTATCTTGCAACACGTTCCAGGCCAAGATAGACTTACATCCGGTAAGGCAATTGAGCGCCTGCGCGATTCACCCGCTATCGGAACCACCTACAGGGGAGATCGCAGGATCGCGTTAGTTCCGGAGAAGGTGAGGAGCGGCGATGAATCACATCGACACGATCGATGAACGGATCCTCGCGGAATTGCAAGCGAACGGCCGGCTGACGATGAAAGCGCTCGCCGAGCGCGTCGGGCTCTCCAGCCCGGCGATGATCGAGCGTGTTCGCCGCCTCGAGGACCGCGGCGTCATCGCCGGGTATCGGGCCACGGTCGCGCCACAAGAACTCGGGCGCCCACTCTTTGCGTTGATCGCGGCCGACGTCGGGCGTCAGGACTACGATGGGTTTCTGGGACGGGTTCAAGACGACCCGGCGGTCGTCGAATGCCATCGCACGACGGGGGAGGCGACCTTTCTGGTTAAGGTCTACGTCCCCGAT
>JBOGUE010000821.1:0-6215 GCA_050695955.1 Thermomicrobiales bacterium
GTCGAATACCGGGCGCTGGAGGCGGACCGGGTAGAGCAGCATGTCCCGCTTGTCCAGGTGGACAAGCGGACTGGATCGTATCCGCACCGGGCGCGTGGTTGGTCAGGTTGATCAAGCTGGGTTCAGCGGGGACCGACGAAAAGGTCCCCTATCTATTAAGGCAGTGTTTTGAGGCGAAAGCGGATAGTGATTTCGATTATTGATCATGGCGATATGTGCATTTTTATGATACCAGTGGTATCCCGCGTGCGAAATGGCCAGCTACGCCACGCGGCGGACGGAGGAGAAGAGCATGACCAGCACGCCGCCGGCCGAGATCACCGCCGCCACCACCAGGGTCGGCGCCAGCCCGATGCGCCCACCGAGCCATCCGCCCAGCGCCGCACCGAGCGGCGCCATGCAGAAGATGACGAACCGGCGCGACGCTGTGACGCGCCCCATAAGGTGGACCGGCGTGATGCGTTGCCGCAGGCTGATCTGGTTGATCGAGAAGAGCGCATAGCCGACCCCGAAGAGACTCTGGCCCAGCAGCAGCACCGGCAGCGGCAGCGACGTACGCCCGGCGATTGGCACGAGGAGGATCGAGACTGTGCCCAGTCCCGCGCCGGCGATGATGGCGATGCCGGTCCCGACGCCAGTAGCAAGCCGGCTGGCCAGGACCGCTCCGAGCAGCGAGCCGACGCCTCCAGCGGCGGTGACGACGCCGATTTCGGCCGGCGATAGGCCGAGCGAGCGTGTCAGGTACAGGATGTTGACGGTGGCCTGCACCGCCCCGGCCACGACGATGATCCCCATCGAGACGGCCAGGACCGCGAGCAGCGGGGTTTCGACCAGCGCCCGCAATCCCTCGCCGATCTCGGCCCGTAGGCTCGGCCGCTGCCGCCGAGGGAGGGCATCGGGTTCGGCGGAGCCGATCCTGCCCAGCGCCCCGGCCGAGACCACGAACGACAGGCAGTCGGCGAGGATGGCCTTCGGTGCGCTGACCACCTGCACGAGGACGCCGGCGACGCTCGGGCCGGCGAGGGTCAGGACCGAGTCGCTTATGGCCAGCTTGCTGTTGGCCTCGACCAACTGCTCACCCTTCACGATCGCCGGCAACAGGGCCACCGAGGCGAGCGTGAAGACCAGATGCAGCAGCCCGCTGCCGAAGGCGACGATCCAGAGGAGCGGAAACGAGAGGCGATCCGTGGCCGCCGCGAGGGGAACCGCGCTGAGCAGGACGGCACGTCCGAGATCTGATCCCACGAGCAGCGGTCGCCGCCGGCGCCGGTCCACCCAGGCGCCGGCGAGCAGGCCGAAGAGCAAATCGGGGAGCTGACCGGCGAAGACAAGCGCCCCCATCTGGGCCGGGGTGGCGTCGAGAACGAGGACGGCCGTCAGCGGGAGCGCCAGATCGGTCACGCGCGTCCCCAGCCCGGAGACCGCGTGCGCGAACCAGAGCCGGAGGAACGCTCGATTCTCCCACAAGCTCGCGGTCGGAGCAGCCTCTTGCTCCACGACGTCCAACGCCCGCTCCCTCCGTCGCCGCTTCGCCTCCGGCTATCTGGTTGGCGGTATTGTGCAGGAAGATGGCGGGGAAGCAGAAGGAACTCGCGAACGCGACCCGTGAGCAGTGGCTGGTTGTTCATCACGGTGCAAACAGACCGGCGCCTATGTCTGGACCGGCGCCAGGTGGAAGTACCATTCGCAGACGACCGGCTGGCCGGCCGTCGTGGTAATCGCCACTCGGGTCGGGTCGGGAGCGATCCCCTCGAAGAGGTTATCGCCATCGATCTGGTCGGTGCAGGAGACGTAGCTGGCCGCAAGCGACGTCCGCCGCGTAACGATCTGGTGAGCGCCGGCGCCCGGAGCCCACGACGCCTCGCCGGCCTCGTCCGTCCTCCGCAACGCTCCCGCGACCAAGAACTCGACGCCGGGCAGGCGGTCGCCATCGCACCGGCCCACAGGACCGGCGGCGGCCGGGCACTCGGCTGTGCGTAGCGTAATCCTCGCGTAGCCGGAAGCAGCGCCGGCGGGAGCAGGAATGTCGGCGCCGACGAAGTCGCGGGTGAACGGCTCGAGCCGGGCATAAATGACGATGAAGCTGCCGAGGCTGAGCCCGATGGTCAGCGCCATCGAGAGGCCGACCGCCAGGCCGGCGCGACGCGATCGCTGCCGAAGCCGGTTGGTCAGACCGGAGCCGGTCATCGCCGTCGTCTCCCGGCGCCACGAAGGCGCCATTTCCCGACTCGCGGCGAATCGATCCGCTCAACAAGACCTGCCCGATCAATCGAGCAGGATGCATGCCACAATCGACGATATGCACAGGCTTGATCCGACCGACCGAAGGGGTCTGACCACGATGAGCGAGCCCACGCCATGGACCACTGGACGTATCGTTCTGCTCAACGGGCCACCAAGCGTGGGTAAGAGCGCCCTCGCGCGGGCGCTCCAGTCGATCCTTGACGACCCATACTTCCATCGCTCCCTCGACGACTTCCGGCAGGGCTATCCGGCGCGGTTCTGGCAGAGCGGCGACGGAACGCTCTTTCGGCGCACGCTCGACGGATACCTCCGGACGCTGCGAGCGCTGGCCGAGAGCGGGCACAACGTCATCGCGGAGGCGGTCGTCACCCCGGAGCGGTTGGAGGACTATCTGAGCCTCTTTGCCGAGCTTCCGGTCCTCTTCGTCGGCGTCCGCTGCCCGCTCGCAGAAGCGCAGCGGCGGGAGCGGGCACGTCGTGATCGGGCACGAGGGCCGATCGAGCTCGAGGCGTCAGCCTTCGAGCGCGTCCACGCCCACGGCATCTACGACGTCGAGGTCGATACGTCGCTGAGCACGCCGGAGGAAGCCGCGCGGCAGATCGAGACAGTACTTGCGAGTCCGCCGACGCCGACCGCGTTCGAACGCCTCAGGGAGTCGACAACGCGTCGATGCGACGGTTGATGAACGGGGAAAAGTGCCCCCGATACCGCTCCTGGAGTTCCGGCAACCGCCAAGCCCGGCCGGTCAGGCGGCCACGGCAGAGCGGCGAACCGCAACGGCACGCCCACGCCGCGACGTACTCCTCATCGACCTCCCACATCGCGTAGTCGCCGGTCAGTTCCTCATCTGCTGGGACATCCCGCCGCGCAACCAGCGTCACGGCGTCCGTCATCCAGAGGTTCGGATCGCACGAGTGGTTCGTGAAGTCGCTCGCGTCGCCCTCATCGTCGGCGGGAGCCGCGAGATAGACCCCCTCGTCGATCGCCGCAACGGTGCCCGGTTTCGCCTTGCCCGCCCGGATCTCCTCCGGCGTAAAGAGGACCCCGCCCCACCGAAACACAACCTCTCCGGCCGCGATCGGGGCGCGAGCGAACGTCCCCATGCCGCCGATCGGCGACGGCCTGACCTCGACTCGTTCGTCAATCCATGTCTTGGCAGGAGATCGCCGGTCTGTCATGCCGCTCCAATAAGAGTTGCACCGAACCGAGAGAAACTGACTCCGTTTGGCTCGTCTGGATTGTGGGATACCGCTATCCATCGTCTCCGACGAGCTGCCCAATCGTCTTCATCATCAGGAAGAGACGGTACTCCCTCTCCGGGAAGCGGCGAAACTCATAGCGTTCGTAGAATGCGCGGGCTCGGTCATGCTTGGCATCTACGACTACCGCCGTCGCTCCGACCTCGGTGCGCTGGCGGTACGCCCGTCGCAACGCGTTGAAGAGCAACGCCTTCCCGAGCCGCTGCTTCTGGTAGGTGACATCGACCGCCAGACGGCCAATCAGGGTCGTCGGAATCGGATAGCGCGGTAGCTTCCGAGCGATGTCGGGAGGGAAATCGGTCAACTCGACCGAGAGCGCGCTCAGCGTGTAGTACCCGGCGACGCGGTTCGTGTCCGTATCGAGCAACACAAAAACCGCAGCCAACGACCGGTCGACGTCCTGCCGCGCCCGCTGTTTGAAGTAGAGGTCGAGCGGCTCCTCGCCGCACGAAAAAGCCGTTCGGTCATGGTGCGGACCGAACGGCTCGACGACGTACCGCGCTCCTGCCACGGCTACTCGCCGATCAGTTCGCGATGAGCTTGGGCCGCATCGCGCAGGCGCTCACCCGGTGCCGGCGGGTTCATCATCGCCTCAACAAACGCCGCGCTATCCCGCGCCGAGAGCGTCATCAGCTCGTGCCGACGGATCGTCTCTTCCGCTGCCGCCCGCAGGCTGCTCCGAACAAAGTCGGTCAGCGACCGGTCTTCAAGATCGGCGGCGCGCTGCAACAGAGCCTTCTCGTCAGAGCTCACGCGCGATTCGAGACGCTCCCGCCGAGCAGGTCGACGCTGTGTCCGGCCTTCATTGTTTATTGCGATTGCCAAATCCATGATGATCCCCTTTCGCTGCACCGACACTAAGTCGGCAGGGCCAATTGTACGGCAATATGCCGTACAATTCAAGAGGGCTGAGCATCAACGAATGGCGACCTTACGCTCCCCACCTGGCACGGCTCACGCTAGACGCGGTAAAGCAGAAACCGCTTCCACAGTCAACCGTCAAACCGCATCTTGTTTTGGCACGAACCGTGTCAACCACAGGAGCATATAAACGAGAAGGTGTGCCATCGGTTCGTTGTAGGCTTCCACTGGAAGAAGGCCGTGGGCTGTCCCATGGCGGAGTAATGGACCTCGCTGGTCCGTCAAGACGAAGCGCACGAAAAAGACGTACTCCTTTCCGAGGAGTTCTGCCAATTCATCCGTGGCAAGCAGCTCGTCAAGATTCTTCTCTCTCGTTACACCCTCTCGTGGGTCAGTAATGGTGGTCGGCAGTCCAAGGAGCGGCAAGATCGCTCGCAATGCCGGCTCTACCTGCAGCACCAGCAGCACAAGAGCCGACACGTAATCGCGTGCGAAGTACCGACGAAACGCATGGTCGAGAAGACTCAGGTCACGCCCACCAAAAAATACCGACTGCCGAAAACGCCGCGGGAGGCGCCTTCTTCGCCAGCGACGTCCCTCGTCCAACCTTGCGACGAATCGTGAGAATACGATCGCGTTGACATGGAGCTGATTCCCATAACTTTCCGCAACTATGTCATCGAAGATCTCCGCTTCCGTATGCGCTCTCCGGACGACGTTGCCATCGCGGATCGTCGCTCGCGGAAAGAGGAACTGAAGAGGCGTTTCAGGACGAAATTCCTCGACGGCGCTCCGAATTCTCTCTATTGACGGAATGAAGTCATCCAGGAGAGCGATTACCCGCAAGTCTTCGTCCCCTTCGGCGTTCAACAGAGTGTCGGCAAACTCGTCAGCTCCGCCATAGTCGATTTCGATCGGCGCCTCAACGCGCATTGCCTCGCCGCGGCCAGCTTCGTTAAGTAACTTGATCCGACGTTCTAAGTCGGCTATCTCTGCGGTGAACTTCCCCGTGCCCAGACTGCGCAACGCAATCAGCGCTTGCATGTATGCGTGACTCGCAGCCATCGGCGAGTCGGACTCGCGTCGCTGCCCCTCGCGGATGTACGATCGAGCCCAACGTTCCCGCAGGTCGTCAATCTCCCCTTGATCGGGCCGCAGCTTTGCCCGAAGCTTGCCGACCAACTCATACGCCGAGCGTTCCATCAGACCATTTTCTTGTTGTGCATAGTGCTCTGCCGCGAGCTCGACACACGACGCAGCGCGTTCCAGATCCGCTTGCTCGACGCGATTGGCCCGTAACAACATCGTCTTTGCGAGTTCGAAAGTCCATCGATACTCCCCGCGGGATACGAACTGATCGAAACGGCTGTTGATGGCAACGCGTGCTCGCTTGAGCAGCGCGGCATCGTTCAAACTTACCGCTATGGCAAGAGGACGAGTGATGGCATGCTGTAGCTCTAAAGTCATCGCTGCGTCAGCAGGACTCGGATTGATCGCCACAGCCTCTAGATAGGCATCAAACGCGTTCCGACCGTGGCTATGGGCACCGCGAAGCGACCAAAGAACGTCAAGGTAGTGAGCACGTATAAACGGATTAGCCGTGGAGTTCGCGCGGGCAGCAAGATGGTCCAGTTGCTGGTCCGTGAAGGAAGCCGTGTCAGGCCAGGCTGTCCCATCAGTGTAGACGACCATCGGTTCAAAGGTCCGATTCCTCTCAGAGGAGTCAGGGCAATCGCATTCTCGATCACGTGCGTGGTGACAGGCGGCACGGGGCAAGGTGATACTGCGGGGAAGCCGAGGATGGCGGCCCGGATTGGTTGTGCTCATCCCCCGGAGTCCCGCCATGCTGCC
>JBOGUE010000822.1:0-8734 GCA_050695955.1 Thermomicrobiales bacterium
GCCTAACGCCTAACGCCTCGGAGAGGCCGTGACTCGATACGTCCTGCGCCGTCTGGTCCTCATGGTTCCCGTTTTGATCGGGATCCTGACGGCGGCGTTTGTCCTGCTGCAGCTCATCCCCGGTGACCCGGCGATCGCGCTGGCGGGGGACAAGGGGAGCGTCGAGCAGATCGAGCAGATCCGGCACGAGTACGGGCTCGACCGGCCGCTCATCGTGCAGTACGCGTACTTCGTGAAGTCGGCGGTCATGTTCGACTTCGGCGAATCGCTGCGCACCCACCAACCGGTGCTGAAGGAGTTGCGCCAGTTCTTCGCCGCAACGATGGAGCTCAGCTTCACCGCGCTCTTGATCGCGCTCGTCGTCGGTATCCCGGCCGGCGTGCTAGCCGCCACCCGGCGCAACACCGCCTGGGACTACGGCTCGATGCTCGTTGCCCTCACCGGCATCAGCACCCCGGTCTACTGGGCGGGCATCGTCCTGATCTACCTGCTGAGCTTTCGGCTCGGACTCTTCCCGATCGGGGGCATCCTCGACAGTGGCATCGACCTGGATCGCGTCACCTACGGCTACGTCACCGACAGCATCCTGACCGGCAATTGGCAGGCGCTGACCTCCAGCCTGCACCACCTGGCGCTGCCCGCCTTCGTCCTCTCCACCATTCCGATGGCGATCATCGCCCGCATGACCCGCTCGTCGATGCTGGAGGTGCTCGGTCAGGACTACCTGCGGACCGCCCGCGCCAAGGGTCTCAAGGAGCAGGCGGTGACGGTGCGCCACGCCCTCAAGAACGCGCTCATCCCGATTGTGACGGTGATCGGTCTCCAGTTCGGCGGGCTGCTCTCCGGCGCGTTCCTGACTGAAACCGTCTTCGCCCGCCCCGGCGTCGGCCGCTACGTCGTCACCGCCATCGGCGCCCGCGACTATCCCGTCATCCAGGCCGTCGTTCTGATCTTCGCCGTCATGTTCGTGCTCATCAACCTCGTCGTCGACCGGATCTACGCCTTCCTCGATCCGCGCATTCGGTACGGATAGGAGGCGTTAGGCGTTAGGCGTTAGGCGTTAGGAGTCACGAAGCAGGTGATTGACGAGCGCGCCAAGCCAGCACTCAGGACCCAGCATCCAGCATCCGCCTCGGTACTCGGTACTCGGTACTCGGTCCTTTCGGCGGGGCGGCAACGGACGCTGTGGGGCGATGCCGCGCGCCGGCTGTTGCACGACAAAGCTGCCGTCGGCGGCATGGTCGTCATCGTTGCCCTCGTCGTCGTCGCGCTCTTTGCGCCGGCCCTGGCTCCTAGCGACCCCACGGATCAGTCCTTCCTCATCAAGTTCAAGCCGCCCTCCGGCGACTATCCACTGGGTACCGACGAGTTTGGGCGCGACACGCTCAGCCGGGTGATCTACGGCAGCCGCATCGCCCTTTGGGTCGGGTTGGCGCCGGTTGTCGTGGCTCTCGTCGTTGGGGTCGCCGCCGGACTCGCCGCCGGTTACTACGGCGGCACGGTCGATCAGATCATCATGCGCCTGGTCGACGTCCTGCTCGCCTTTCCCTGGCTCCTGCTGGCGATCGGGATCATGGCAATCCTGGGGCCGGGCATCAACAACGTCGTCATCGCCGTGGCGATCATCTACGTCCCCGCCTTCGCCCGCATTGTCCGCGCCTCGGTTCTCTCCATTAACGAGAAGGAGTACGTCGAGGCCGCGCGCGCCATCGGCCAACCCGATGCCCGGATCATGACCCGCCACATCCTGCCCAATGCCGGGGCGCCGATCATCGTCCAGGCGACGCTCTCGATCGGCCAGGCGATCATCTACGCCGCCGGTCTCAGCTTCATCGGCCTCGGCACCCAACCGCCCGACGCCGATTGGGGCGTCATGCTGAAGACCGGCCACGAATTCCTGCGCGACTCTCCTTGGCTGGGCATCTTTCCTGGGCTCGCAATTCTCGTCACCGTCCTCGCCTTCAACCTCTTTGGCGACGGCCTGCGCGACGCGTTAGATCCACGGATCCGGTGACAATCCACAAGAGTGCGAGAGAATCGTTGAGAAGTAGAGGAACCTGGGCCGGACTGCCGGCAATCGCGACCGCATGGAGAGGAGCCACATGGCCACCGTCATAGATTCCCTCGACGAGATCGCACTTCCCGCACCAGGTGCCAAACAGCGCGGCGTTCTCCGCTTCTCGAATCCCCAGCTTCGGGACTGGTCCTGGCCCTACATCGTAATCCGAGGACAGGAGGACGGCCCCCGCCTGGCGCTCATCTCCGGCGTCCACCCGGCCGAATATCCGTCGATCGAGGCCAACATCCGCCTGGCCCGTGAGCTCGACCCGGCGACTCTGCGCGGCACGGTCGTCTCCATGCCGGTCGTCGACGTGCCGGCCTTCCTGCCGCGCACCCCCTTCGTCTGCCCCATCGACAACAAGAATCCGAACCGCTTCTTCCCCGGCGATCCGAACGGCACGTTCACGGATGCGATGGACGACGCCATCTTCCGCGCCGTCATCCAGCCATCCGACTATCTGATCGATCTCCACGGCGGCGACATGGTCGAGGCCCTGGTTCCGTTTTCGATCTCCGTCGCCAGCGGCAACGACGAGGTCGACAACGCGGCCCTTGGTCTGGCGCGCACCTTCGGACTCCCCTACCACATCGTCCAGCGGCCGCAAGGCGGCGCCATCGGCGGCACGACCACCCACGCTTCGGCCGCCGCCGGCATCCCGGCGATCATCGCCGAGGCCGGCGGTGTCGGGCAGCTCACCGAAGCGGAGACCGTCATCCTGTACGACGGGGTCGAGAACGTCCTCCGTCACCTCGGCATGCTCGCGGGCGCCCCCCAGCACAAGCCCGACCCGATCCTGATCGAGCGCTTCACCTGGCTTTCTTCTCCCGCCGAAGGCATGTGGTACTCCGCCGTCAGCGTCGGCGACCACGTCGCGGCCGGACAGGTCGTCGGCCGCATCGGCAACCTCTACGGCGACCCACTCGCGGAGATCACAGCCCCGCGGTCGGGTGACGTCCTCTTCCTCACCACCAGCCCGGCGATGAAGGACGGCGGGTTGCTCCTGGCAATTGGAGAGCGATAGCACGAATGGATGAGTGGCCCCTAATTGACGGCATATGCCAAATATGGCATAGTGCGGCTGCGCGATGCGCGAACTGGTCTGGGTTGGATCGAGTCTCGACGATTTGAAGGAATTCCCCGAAGTAGTCCAGCGCGGTATGGGCTATGCACTCTGGCTGGCGCAGACGGGTGGTAAACACCCAGACGCCAAACCTCTCAAGGGATTTGGTGGTGCAGGTGTCCTAGAGGTCGTGGATGACGATGAAGGTGACACCTACCGCACCATCTATACCCTGACCTTATCGGATGCGGTCTACGTACTTCACGCCTTTCAGAAGAAGTCCAAGCAGGGCATAGCGACGTCGCAACGCGACAAGAAACTGATCGAGCAACGGCTCAAGTGGGCCAGAGAAATGCACGCCGAACGGAAACAGGCACTGGGAAGGGACGAACGATGAACGAAGAGCGACGCTACACTGTCAGCAGCGGTAATGTCTTCGCTGACCTTGGCTTCGCCGATCCGGAGGCAGAGCTCGCAAAAGCGGAGCTTGCTCGGCAAATCTCCCGAATCATCGAAAACCGAAAGTGGACTCAGACCGCGGCAGCGCGGGTGCTCGGTATTGATCAACCGAAGGTTTCGGCATTGACGCGTGGGCGTTTAGAGGGCTTCTCGACGGATCGCCTCATGCGGCTGCTCAATGCCCTGGACCACGACATTCACATCATGGTGACGCCGAAGCCTACCTCGCGGCCCCATGCTCACATCTCGGTACATGGGGCTCACGAAGCAATCGCCGCGATAGAGGAAGTTCACACGTAGGGTATTTGTAAGCACAATTGTCATATTCTGATCTTGGCTATCCACATCGGTCTTCTCGTGCTCAACACAGCCTTCCATGCCAGGGCTTGGGCAGTGTCCTCATTGTGTCGGCCCAGACGCGGGGTCTAACGTTGCGCAAGACACTCACCCTCTCGATTGTCGTCGTCGCGCCGCGCCCAAGTGGTGAGGAGCAATTGGAGCGCGGGGAGGGGGAGAAAGAGAAGGCTCCAGAAGAGCAGCATCCCCAACGTGCTGTCGATATCGACGTCGCCAAGCGTCGACGACGCAACCATCAGCAAGCCGACGCCGGCAACGCTTGCGGCCACAGAGAGACGGGCCAGGGTCCGAGCCAAGCCGGGTCTCATCCAGGCAGTAAGACCTGAACCAGCCAGCGGAACCGCCCAGGCAAGAACCGGCAGGCCAATCGCGGGGGAGAGGAGCAATATGCAGCCGGCCAGGGTGATCAACCCGCCGCCGGCATCCCCGAAATCGAGATGAACAACCCGGACGCGGGCATCGACGACGTCTACGATCTGACGGCGCGGACCCTTAACGCCTCGGTCGTCGTCACGTTGGGCGTGCGCCCGGCACAGGGGCAATACGCTGCCAGCAACACCATTACCCGCGCCGTCGCGGAGAGCGAAGCCCTCGTCGGAGCCGGTTCCGGGTCGGGTTGGTAAACAGGTATGTGGATCGTCGCCGTTGATCCGGGAGAAACCAGCGGGGTTGCGGTTTTTGATAGCTCTGGCACGTACCCTGTGAAAACCCGGCAGTACGAAGACCCGCTTGACATCGCACGATTCGTGGACAGAACGCTGCGGTCGTCGTTTAGCGCGGTCGACATCACCGTCGTCGTCGAGTCCTTCCCCGGTGGCGGGCCTCGGACGACGCCGGCGATCCACACCCTCAAAGTGCTCGGCTTCGTCGAGTACTACGCCCGGCTCCTCGGACTGCCCGTGGTGTTGCAGGTGCCGCAGCAACGAAAGTGGAAGGTGCAGGAGGCACGACAACTGCTCGACAAAAAGGATGTCCACGCGATCGACGCCCTCGCCCACGCCCTTGCCTACGCGGCGACACGGGTCAAGACCCTTTGCGATGGGGGCTTGACGGAACCCGTATAATAGACGCAGGTTGTAGGGGGTATTGGCGCCCCATACCATGACGGCGCCAAACTTGCTACACCGAAACCACGGCCGATTGGCCGGCGTTTATGAAGTCGCCGTGGGGTTGGCGACGTTGCCTTCCCCACGGGTGCCCGAACGTTTCGGGCCTTAGTTAGGACGTAGGGAGGAGCACATATGCCAGGTCGAGACAAGCGGGCCACCGAGGGCCAGCGATTTCCGTTGCGGATTAGCGTGGTTTTACCCGGCAGCGCCAAAGGGCCGGAGAACATCATGTTGTCGACGGCGCAGTACAACGCCTTGGAGAAGGCGGCGATCATGGACGACCGCCCGATGTCGAGCCTGTTGCGCTTGCTGGCGATCAAGGACGTCGAGGCGCAAGGGCTATTCGACCGCGAAGCGGCCGACGGCAACCTGTATCAAGCCGTGCGCAAGGCAATCAAGCTCGACGACCGGTCGATGTCCGGGTATTTCCGGTCGCTCGTCACGCGGTACGTCACCGAATTGGGGCTATACGACCCCAAAACGGCGCTGCATGACAACGAGATTGCGCAAGACGGGAAAGCCGCTAAGAAGAGGTAAGTTACGACGAGTCCAACGGTTCGCGGGGCTGCGGTCGGTCAGCCCCGCTTTTTGTTTGTCGGAGCATTTCCTATGCCGGACGATTGCATCTGTCTCGACGACGATATCATACAGGTACTCAACGTCGTTGACGACAGTATAAGCTGGCGGGATCTCGAAGATGGGCCGGCTGAGGATGCCATTCCGCTCATCCTGCGACTGCGCATTGCCCGGCTGGGATTCACATACGAACGTCGATCTGAGGAGTAGCATTTAATGGTCATGCCTGCTCGCGATGCGTTTGTGCCCGACTCCCCCGCCGAACGCGCCTTGCGCCTCGCCAACTGCGAGAAGTGCCCGCTCAACGCCCGCCGCAACCTCAATGCACTAGGTTTTCACGAGGCGATCCAGCGCATCGATGCGAAGTTGCGCCAGGCGAGGGGCGGCACCGGGGCGAATCAATACAAGAAAAGTGCAGATGTATCACGCGATACATCTGCACCTGATGATGACAAGCGCAAGGGCCGCTTCGAGGTGGCGAAGCTCGCCAACACGAGTCCTGCCATGGTGCAGCGATCCCGGCTTATCGCGGATGACAAGACGGGCGAGGCGACAGAGGCGCTACGCCAGGGGGCCAGCATCAACGCAGCTTCCGGCGTCGCCCGTGCGCAGAAGCGTAAAGAAAAAGAGACCGGCAAGGAGACTGGCAAGGCGTTAACCAAGACGACAAAGAATCACGATGACGAACCCTGGTTCAAAGCGCGTGGTGTGGGGCACCGCGCCGCGTCCCGCATCCGTTTGGTGATCCAAGAGATCACCGAAGAAGCAGTGCAACTAGCCTCTGCCGAAGTCGATGTCTCTTCGTTGATGGGAGACCGCCGTGTTAGCGCAGAGTGGAATGCCGCCCTGAAACGTGCAAACGAGGTGGCGGCACTTATCAGGAGAATCAAGCAGGAAGGAACCCCGTCGGGCGAATGACATCCCCGTCGGGGTTCGTATAGCAGGAGGCTGGCTTGGAAAGACTACCGCAGATTCGTTCGTACACAAACGTTGACGACTATACGCACGGAGTTATTCATGCTGCGAAGGAAGGGTATCAAATTACAGCGGTTGTTGAGCATCGCCCTCGTCCGGGGATAGGTAGGGTAATGCTATTGTGGTTTTTCGCGGCGGTATTTCCGCCAAAACCGGAGATTGTCGTCACTTACAAATATGTGCCCAACACGGGTATAGCGGAGTAGGCGGTGGATGAGCGCGAACAAAGACCTGATAGAGATGGTTGAGGACTGGACAAAGATCGACGCCTGGCTCGCAGAGAACCCCGGCCTCATCGGTCGCCGGAAGATTTATGAGCTGGTCAACGATGGGACGCTGCCCCACATCAGGCACGGAACGTGGATCTTGGTCCCGACGAATCTGCTGCACGTTTTGGCATATGCGCAGGAGCTCAAAAGGGGGCCTCCATCTAACAGACACAACTCTGGTGGGCGTCAAAATGGGCGTCAGGATTGAAAAACGTGCCGTATTTCCGGGCGTTTTGCCCCGTTCCCAAGATTGTGATAAGATTCGCAATCGGAAAAAGGGTCCGGGGGAGGCGGCCGAAATGCAGATGCCCTCGCCTGAGGATCGAGCCCGATTAGGAGCAGCCGGAGCCGCCGCGGGGCTAGGCTGCTCGATTGTTGTGAGCATCATCCTCTTTATCGGCGGCGGCGTCGCTCTTGACCGCGTCACCGATTTGTCGCCATTATTCACGCTCACCGGCGTCGCGCTTGCGCTCGCCGCCGCCGGCTACCAGCTCTACGAGTTGACCCGCGTCGGCCGGGTCGACCGGAAGCCTGGGCCACTGACCCGGCAGATCAGCCGGCTTCCCGTTCGGCAGGCTCGGCGCAACGGCAGGGGTCGCGCCGGCTCGGACACGGCGGCGGAGCAACGGGACGAGGAGTAAGGCGAGAGGATGGAAGTCCACGTCGAGATTGCGGCGGAAACGCTCTTCCACGTCGGTCCGGTCCCGGTCACCAATTCTATGCTCACGATGTTCATCGTGATGGCCGCCGTCCTTCTCATCTTCTCCTGGTTGGCCCGCCGCGCCCAAATGATTCCCACCCGCGGCCAGGGCGTCCTCGAACTGATCGTCGAGTTCATGCTCGGCTTGGTGGAGGGGACCGCCGGCAAGCGCGCCGGCCGCCGCATTTTCCCACTCGTCGCGGGACTCTTCATTTTCATCATCTTCGCCAACTACTCTGGCCTCCTCCCTGGCGTCGGCACGATCGGCTACTGGGAGGAAGAGGAAGCTGAGGAGGCCTCCGGGGAACACGACTCGGCGGCGGCCGCGGCTGAGATCGCCGCTATTCAGACCGATAGCGAGGAAGCCGCCCCGGCCGAAGAGCACGAAAAGGTGCTTGTCCCCTTCTTCCGCTCGCCGAGCGCCGATCTCAATATGACCTTGGCCATGGCCTTTCTCAGCTTCTTCATCTTCCAGGTCGCCGGCATCTCCGCGCACGGCGTCGTCGGCCGCATCAAGCATATGGCCAGCCCCTGGTGGATCTTCCCGCTCGAAGTCGTTCAGGAATTCGCGCGCATCATCTCGCTCGCCTTCCGACTCTTCGGCAACATCTTCGCCGGCGAGGTGCTGTTGGCGGTCATGTACGCAATGGCGAGTGCCATCAAGATCGCGCTCATCCCCGTCCTCTTCCCGGTCGTCTTTCTCTTCCTCGAAGTGCTCTTCGGCGCGATCCAGGCACTCGTCTTCGCGCTGCTTTCGCTGATCTACATTACGCTGGCCACCGCGGGCGCGCACGATCAAGAAGAGCATGAGCACGATGTGGAGCCGGAGCCGGGTCACGGCTCCCCGGCGGTGCCGGCCGGCGCCGGCGACTAGGAGAGCGATTGGTCCCGCCGCGGGGTGGGATCACGCGGTCCGGGCACGGCCGGACGGACTAACCAGGTGGACAACCGCCGCCCGGCGGCGTGATGGCCAGGGAGTGGGTATTGGGCACGTGGGGAGAAGGGTCTCCCATCGCCAAGATGGCGGCGTCCTTGCGGATGACCGCCTGGGAGGAGCAAGGACGTGTTTGGAGGAATTAGCGATCCTGATGCCGCCGAGCAGATTGCGCGGTTCTTCGGCGCTGGTATCGCCATCGGTATTGGCGCCATCGGCCCGGGCATCGGCAT
>JBOGUE010000823.1:0-3043 GCA_050695955.1 Thermomicrobiales bacterium
TCTTCGCTCTGCTGGCGACCCTGCTTATGCTCGCCGGCGTGGCCACGCCCGCGCTGGGCGCCCAAGAAGCCTCGCCGGTGGCGGGAGTCTCCCCGGTGGCGGGAGCCGCGTCCCGGTCGATCACCCGCGCGGAGTTCGAGGAGCAGCTCCGCCAGGCCTTCGCGATTGAGGAACCGGCGGCGCGGGGCGGCACGGTGATCCTCGGCAACCCCTCCGACATCAGCACCCTCAACGGGATGCTGGCCAACAACGCCACGACCTTCTATATCACGGGTCTCATCTTCGAATCGCTGGTCGTCAGCAGCCCGATCGATGGGCAGCCGGCTCCTGGTCTGGCGGACTGGTGGGAGCTCGCCGCGGACGGCGTCACCTACACCTTCCACCTCAACCAGGATGCCACGTGGCACGACGGCGTCGACCTCACCGCGGCCGACGTCATCTTTACCCTCGACGCCCAGCGCAACCCCGATACGACCAGCCCGTATGGCGGAACTATCACGGCGATCGTGGCGTCGTACCGCGCGCTCGACGACGACACGGTCGAGATCGTCTCGAACGGACCGAGCGCGACCTTCTTGCTCGAACTCTTCCTGCCGATCATGCCGAAACATATCTGGGAAAGCGTGGGGTTTGCCGCGTGGGCGTCCGATCCCGGCAGCACCGGCGTGGATCCGGCGCGCGTCGTCGGCGCCGGTCCGTTCGTCTTCCAGGAGTGGGTGCAGGGCGACCACGTCACCCTGGCGCGCAATCCGGACTACTACGGCACCGTCCCGACGATCGACGAATTCATTCTGCGGGTGCTGCCGGACGAGACCGCGGCGGTGCAGGCGTTGGAGGCGGGCGATGTCGACATGATGGCGGCGGTGCCGCCGACCGAGGTCGAGCGCCTCGACGGCAGCGACGCCCTCGACGTCGCCGTCTTCGACACGTTCGAGTTCGACTTTTACCTCTACAACCTCGACCCCGCGCGGACGACCCTCTTCCAGGATGCGCGCGTGCGCCGCGCGCTCTACCGCGCCCTCGACCGGGATGCGATCGACCAGAGCATCTACTTTGGCTTAGGCGAGCCGGCGGTCGGCCCCCAACCGGTCCTCTCGATCGCCTACGCGCCGGACCGGATGGAGACCGACAACAGCTTCGACCCCGAAGCAGCGAAGGCGCTGCTGGCCGACGCGGGTTGGGCCGACAGCGATGGCGACGGCGTGCTCGACAAGGACGGCGAATCGTTCACCTTCGAGCTGCTCACCTACACCGGCGACCAGAAAGTGCAGCGGACCGCGACCTATATGCAGCAGGCTTGGGCGGAAATCGGGGTCGAGATGACGCCGGTCCTGATGGATCTCTCAACGCTGATCGAAACCATGGCCGGACAACGCGACTTCGAGATGGCGATGCTAGGCCTCAGCTGGGACGCCACGGCCAGCCAGGGGTCGATGTTCGCCTGCGGCGGCGACTTCAACGTGATGGCCTACTGCAACCCGCGCTACGACGAGCTGAACGAGCAGCAGCGCTACGAGTTGGACGAGGCGCGGCGCATCGAGCTGCTCATCGAGCAATCGAACATCATCTGGGCGGAGATGCCGGTCGGCATCATCCAGTTCATCCAGGGCAGCACCTGCTACGGCACCCACCTCCGCAACCTCCACCCCAACGCCTACTCGCTGCTGTGGAGCCTGCCGTACGTGTGGGTGGAGGGATAGCGTTGGCAGGAGAGACGCGGAAATGGCCATGAACCCAGCAAATGAGCGGACGCCGGGGACAACGGTTGGCCAGACCATGCCGCCGTTGACGGAACTCGACGTAGACCCGGCCTTGATGGAGCATCGATATGACCGCGACAGTGACACGCTCTTCATCCACTTCTATGGCGAGCCTCGGCCAGCGGTCAGCATCGAAATGGATGATGGGCTGTACCTGCGCTGGGACCGCGAGGGTGGACAACTGGTTGGCATGCAACTCGAGGACTTCCTGTCGGTGCTCGTGCCTCGGCATGCCGTTCTGTTAGAAGTTGCGGATATGCTTGAGATCGACCCGAAACGCATCGCAAAGATGAAGCGGCAACTATCACCTGAGACGCGGAAACGCGCGGCCTGGGAAGTCCTTGGTTCAATGATTCAACAGCCTGCGCCAACGGGTCCCTTGTAGTCGCCCACACAACCTATGGGTGTTGGCACCTCTGCACAGACACTCCTCAGTCCCGTTCTGACTGCCCTACACATCCGGCGTGAGCGGCATGGGGCGGAGGATCTTGGCGCGGAAGATGGGGACGCCGCGGACCATCGTTTCCAGGTAGTAGTTGTCGGCGACGGTGTCCCAGAAGGCCTGGCCGCGGTCGGGGAAGGGCGCCCGCTGCTTGGTGCCGATGACGTAGAGGGGGCGATTGCCCGACTTCAGCATCTGCACCAGATCCTCCTCGGCGGTCGGAATCGCGCGCAGTTCCTGGTCGTACATATAGCGGTACGTGCCTGGGCGATCGGTCAGGTAGTAGAGCGCGGCTTGGTCGAAGGCGACGAAGATCGGGTTTTCGCTCGAGGTGTGCTCGCGGATGTACTTGGCCACCTGCTCCTGGACCGGGTAGCCGGTGTGGTCGAACATCTCCCGTGCCATGCGGTCATGCCCCATGTGGATCGCGGTATAGGGGCTGAGCAAGATCACCAACGCCGCCGCCAGCAGCGCGGGCCGCCAGTAGCTCACCAGCCGGTCGGCGACGCCGAGCAGCAGGGGGGCGAACCAGATGGCGAAGGGGGCGATCGCTTGGATCAGGTAGTGGTACCACCAGTCGCCGCCCATCGCGATCCCGGCCAGGCAGCCGAGGAACCAGAGACGGAGCAGCACCTCGCCGTCGGCGGTGGGTCGGAACCGGACCGGAAACTCGGCGGAACGGGCGACGATGCCGGCCCGCGTCGACTCCATCAGCCGGTTGCGCCAACCGGTCATCGCGCCCCGGCCCCGGGTTTGGCGCCAGTTGAAGACGAGGATCGTGGCGATCAGCGCCACCATCGGCCAGGTGCGGTAGAAGAGCGAGGCGAGGGACCGTAAATGG
>JBOGUE010000824.1:0-6495 GCA_050695955.1 Thermomicrobiales bacterium
GATCCGCCTCGGCACCGGCGTCGTCAACCCCTTCCACCGCCACCCGAACCTGATCGCGGCTTCGGTCGCCACCCTCGACCATCTCTCCGGCGGGCGCGCCTTTCTCGGACTGGGCCGCGGGCAACCCGAGTGGTACGAACGGGCGCTCGGTGTCGACGCGGACGCGCCACTGGCCCGGTTGGATCAAACCTTCGACCTCTTGCATCAGTGGTGGCAGGCGCCGCACCGCGCGACGTCGGACGGACCGTGGCGCGTCCGAGATTGGGAACGGACGATCAACCCGCTCCAAACACCGCCGCCGATTTACCTGGCGGCGGTGGGACCCAAGGCCCTGGCGCTGGCGGGGAAACGGGCCGACGGCGTCCTCTTCAACGAGCTGTCGTCGGTTGCGTTCATGACGTCCGCGATCGCGACGGTCCGCCAGGCGGCATCCGATGCCGGGCGCAACCCCGATCGCCTCGCCTTCTTTGCGCGGGTCGGTCTGATGGTGACGGACGACCCCGAACCGGTGCTGGAACGGCGCAAGAACGTGATCGCCATGATCCACACGCTGCCGGGAATGGACCGCCTGACCCAAACGCCCGGATTCGACGTGCCGGCGATCTTGGCCGAGGTGCGGCGGCACATGCGAACCGCGGAAACCCTGGCCGCGGGCGGCGGGTTCGCCGACCTACGGCGCGCGGGCGACCTCGACGCGGCGCGGGCGGCGATTCCAACCGAGTTGGTGGCGCGGTTAGCAGTCGTCGGCACGGCACGCAATGTGCGAGAGCGACTTGCCGAACTCACACGGATCGGTGTGACACACGTTTTCGTCAGCGGCACGGACATGCCGCGCGATCGCTGGCCAGAGCTTCTTTCCCGCATTCGTCCGGCATGAAAAGTCCGAGCACCAACGGCCTATCCAGTGGCGACGAAAATTGGTACCGATTGATCTGTCCAGATACGATCGCCAGATGGTATGATCCGCGCTGAGGGATCACTCGATTGTAAAGGAGGGTTCAGTGGCACAAGACCCGTCACGGTCTCCTGTTCCGTCGATGGCCGGGGGAACCGACGTCTACACGATGGCGGAGGCCGCCCGGTTGAAGGGGGTGTCCTACCACACGGTATCGCGGGCGGTCCGCAGAGGGAAGCTGCCCGCGCAACGACTGGGCAAGATGGCCTTCATCTCCGCCCAGGATTTGCAGGCTTGGCGGCCGATGATCGAACGCGCCCCGCGCAAATACCGGCGGCGGACGCCGCAACCGGGCGCGACGCCAGCGTTGATCGATCTCGCTTCCGGCGAGCGGGTCGAATTGGCGCGGCAGGTATCGAACCTGTTGCAAATCGTCGACTGTGTTACGACCGAGCAGCCGCTCGCCGAGTGTTTGTCGATTTTGAGTGATCGCTATGCCGATGCCCTGGATCTGCGCCGCGTTGAGATCTGGTCGCTCGACGACGCCTACGTGCGTGCCAGCCGCGCCGCCTCCTTTGGTCCGGCGCTGAGCGACCTGCCCGACGAGATCTCGCTGGGAGACATCCCCGGCGGCGCCTCGTACTTCGTGAACAAGAGCGAGGTGGAGATCGAGGGGGTGGACGCTCCAGAGTCCCACGCCTTCGGCCCGCTCAAAGGTGCGCGCGCGATTCTCGTCGCGCCGCTGCGCGTTGGGTCGCGTCGCCTGGGCCTCATGCTCGGCGACCGCGGCGGCAAGGCCCTGGCCTTCAGCCAGGACCAACTGCGGTTGGCCGAGGGTATCGCCAGCCTGGCCGCGCTCGCCATCGAACGGGAGCGGCCGAAGTCCGTCGGCAAAACGCGCGGGCGATAGCAGGCGTCAGGACATTCGTTCGACGCATCCCTGGAGAATGTGCTCGAGTTCAACCGACGAGGCCCCTCCAGGGCCGGGGAAACGGGAATCCCGTCCTCGGCCCTGGAGGGGCCTCGTCGATTCAGCCTGGGCGATGGGCTAAGCGGCTGGCCTTGCGGTCGGCTCGTGCAACATGGCCGGCCGCGGCAACCGGGCGCCCGTCCGCGCCCTCGCCGCTCGCGGGCGTTCGGCGTGGTCCGACCGCGCCGGCTCGAGACTCCGCGAGAAACGGAACCGCCCTTCTACTCGTTACTCATCATGCAAGGCCCACGGGGAGGCGCCCTGGACCTTGGCCCATACGTTGCGGTGACGGCTTGACGTCTGGCAAGGCCGTGCTAGGGTAGCGCTCGGAGCCATCGAGCCTGCCCGCTGCCGTCAGCCCGCGATGTCTGGGCCGGTCGAGGGCGAGGGAGACGGTCCTCCTTGCACAGGCGACGTGGAACGTAGGTAAAACGTAGTTTGTGTTTGTGCCGGGCTGGCCAGTGGGGGCGGCAATGCCGCCGCTCCATGAGCGAACGCGCCACCCAACCCGGTCGTTCGTCGGAGGACGCTGATGCGCGCCCCTTATCGCCCGATTCGATCTCATCTTCCCGCCCCCGCCCGGTCGAGGCGGCAGGCAGCAACCAACGCGGGCGGTGGCCGCGCGGGCCACGCGTTGTCGGCGTTCTTTCTCTTGGTCAGCCTCCTTGCGCCTTTGACGCTGGCGATGCCGGCCGGGGCCGCGCCGCAACCTGGCCCGCAACGCGATCTCTCCGCCAACGCGCGGCGGGACGGCGCGCCGCCGCCCCTGCCGACCCCCGTCCAGATCGTCGTCTCCGGCGAGTTCGGCGATATCGAGCTGGCCGACAACGACGGCGACGGGACCTGGGACGGTTTCTTCCAGCTCCCGCCCGGTAGCTACGACTACCGGATCGTTCACGTCAGCGACGAGCAGCGCTCCCTCGGCGAAGACGGCGACCCGGACGGCGACGACCTCGAAGTGGACGTCCCGGACGACGCCATCGCCGTCTATTTCGCCTACAACAGCCTGACCGGCGAGATCGCCGGCAATTCAATGGCGAACGACGTCCAACTCGGCGCCGACCTCGGCACGTTCCAGATGGCGCCGACCGACGATGGCGATTACGAGGTCTCCTTCGACCACCCCGGCGGGTCGATCAACGTCCAGGTAATCGTCGACGGCCAACCAGGCGACTCGTCTACGGTCGATAGCGACACCGGCGGTCGCGCCCACGTCGTCGCCGACGACAACGGCAATCTCTCCGACGCCGAGGTTGAAGAGCCGGCGACGTTGACCGTCCAGAAGACGGACGAGGGCGGCAATCCCCTACCCGGCGCCTGCTACGCGCTCTACGACGGCAACGACGTCCTCAGCCAGGATTGCGATTTCAACGACGGCAGCAACGACGGCACGACCGTCCTGCGCTTCCCGAACGGCGCCCCAGGCTCGGGCGATTTGGCCGAAACGTTCACCCCCGACGGCGACTCAGAAGCCGACGATCAGGACGTCGACCTCGATCCCGGCGACAACGTCGTGCAAGCGATCGTCGCGGGCGGCGGCATCCTGGAAGAGCCGACCGAAGAGGAGCCGGTTGAGGAGCCGACCGAGGAAGATCCTGTCGACGAGCCGGTCGAGGAACCCACCGAAGAGGAACCGGTCGAAGAGCCGACCGAAGAAGAAGAGCCGGAGCAGCAGTTCGGCTCCCTGATCGCCTTCACCAACGACGAGGACGGCAACCCGGTCGGCGGCGTTTGCTACGACATCTCCGGCCTCGGTCAGCAGTGCGACGAGGATGGCGACGGCGACATGGCGCTGCTCGACATCCCGACCGGCGACTACGACGTCACCATCGTCAGCGTCCCCGACGGTTTCGAGTTGCCCGACGACCAAACCGACAGCGTCACCGTCGAAAGCGGCGACGAGGCGACCGTCAACTTCGACGTCGCCCCGAGCGCGCCGGAGACCGGGTCGTTGCAGATCGCGGTCCAGAGCGAAGACGGCTTTGCCCTGCTCGGCGCCTGCGTCACGATCGACGGTCCGCAAGGCGGCAGCCTCTGCGACAACGACCAGTTCGACGCCGACCCCAGCGACGGGTCGATCCTGATCCAAGACATCCCAGCCGGCGACTACCAAGTGAGCCTCGACTCGGCGCCGGAGGGCTTCGAGGCGGCGCAGGCAAGCGACGAGAGCGCGACCGTCGAGCCTGGCGGGCAAGCGCAGGTGACGCTGGTCGTCCCGGCCGCCGCGCCACCAACCAACAACCTCCTCGTCACCGTGCGGAACCAGAACGGCGACCGCGTTGGCGGCTCCTGCATCCAGCTCGACGGACCTCAGTCATACGGCCCGGTCTGCGACAACGACGAGAACGACGCCAACGACGATGACGGCCGCATCCGCTTCAACGGCATCCAGATCGGCGACTACACGGTCACGATGACCCAGCAGCCGCAAGGCTTCGACCTGCCCGAGAGCCAGCCCCTGACCGTGGAAGAAGGCGAGACGGCCCAACTGACCTTCGACCTGACAGGTACGACCGGCACCCTGGTCGCGTTCACCTCCGACCCGGACGGCAACCCGGTGCCGAACGTCTGCTATGACATTACCGGCCTCGGACAGCAATGCGACGAGGACGGCGACGGCGACATGACGCTGACCGACACCCCGGCCGGCGACTACACCGTCACCCAATCGAGCGTCCCTGAAGGGTTTGACCTCGCGGCCGAGCCGTCGCAGGACGTGACGGTCGCCTCCGGCGAAACCGCGCGGGCGCAATTCACCAGCGAGCCGAGCGCGCCCGAAACCGGCTCGCTCCAGATCACCATCCAGGACGACGACGGCGAACCCGTGAGCGGCGTCTGCGTCGACATCAGCGGTCCGGAGAGCGGAACGCTGTGCGACAACGACGACGGCGACCAGGACCCCGACGACGGCGCGATCGTGCTTCAGGACCTCCAGCCGGGCGACTACCAGGTCGGTGTTGACCAGGCGCCCGACGAGTTCGATGCCCAAGCCGCCGAGGGCCAGGGTGCGACAGTCGAGGCCGGCGCGCGGGCCACGGTGACCCTGATCGTGCCGCCGGCCGCCCCGCCGACCGGCAATATCTTGATCACCAAGGAGAACGCGGCCGGCGACAACCTCGGCGGCGCCTGCTTCACGCTCAGCGGCGCCGCCGACGTCGGCCCCGTCTGCGACAACCAGGAAGGCGACGCCGACGACGACGAGGGCGAGATCGGCATCAACGACATCCAAGCCGGCGAGTACACACTGACCGAGTCGACAACGCCGGAGGGCTTCACCGCCGGCGAGGCGCAAACGATCCAGGTCGACGAGGGCGAGACGACCGACGTCACCGTGACGAACGCCCAGGCGCAGGGCATCCTCCAGGTCCTTACGGTCGATCAAAACGGCGACCCGGTGCCGGACGCCTGCTATGACTCGACCAATTTCGGCGAAGTCTGCGACCAGGACGAAGACGGCGACATGACGCTGACCGAAGCGCCGGTCGGCGACTACAGCGTCACCCAGACCCAACTCCCCGAGGGCTACGCGGATTCCGAAGAGACGTCGCAAGACGCGACCGTCACCGCGGGCGAGACGATGGTGGTTACCTTCACCGTCGAGCTCCAGCCGGGCGCCATCCAGATCACGAAGACCGACGGCGAGAACCCGCTCGGCGGCGCCTGCTTCACCGTCGACGGCGGAAACGAGGTCTGCGACAACGGCGACGGCGACGCCAACGGCGACGAGGGCGCGATCACGATCGAGAACGTCGCCGCCGGCGACCACACCGTCGCCGAATCGCAAGTCCCCGACGGCTACCAGGGCGCGGCCGAGCAGACGGTCACCGTCCCGGCCGGCGGCACGGCCGACGTGACCTTCGAAAACGCCCTCGAACAAGGCGGCGTCGTGATCGCGGTCACCGACGAGGAGACCGGCGATCCGATCGGCGGCGCCTGCGTCCAGATCGAAGGCCCCGAATCGGTCGAGGTCTGCGACAACGGCGACGGCGACGCGAATCCGGACGACGGCCTGATCGAAGTCCAGAACCTGACGCCGGGCGACTACACCGCGACCTTTACAACCTTGCCGGACGGCTTCGAGGATCCCGGCGCGCTGCCGATCACCGTTGGCACGGGCGAGACGCCTGATCTGCCGCTGCCGCTGCTGCCGCTGCCGCTGCCGACGGCGGAACCGACCGAGACGCCGGAACCGACCGAAACCCCGACCGAAGAACCGACGCGGACGCCGGAACCGACGGCAACGCCAACCGAGGAGGCGACGGAAGAACCCTCCCCGACGGAAACCCCGGCTGAAGAGGCATCCCCGACCGAGGAACCGGCCGAGGCGACGGCAACGCCAACCGAAGAGGTATCTCCGACCGGGGAGCCGGCAACGCCGACCGCCGAGCCGACCGAAGAACCGGCGCTCGGCCAGGTCGCCATAACGAAGACGAATCAGGGCGGCGACCCGCTCGGCGGCGCCTGCTTCGCCCTCTCCGGTCCGAGTGAAATCGGCCCGGTCTGCGACAACGAAGCGGGCGATCAGAGTGGTGACGAGGGCACGATCCTGATCGCCGAGGTCCCGGTCGGCAACTACCTCTTAACCGAGACGCAAGAGCCCGAAGGCTACTCCCTCGGCACGTCGCAAGAG
>JBOGUE010000825.1:0-5177 GCA_050695955.1 Thermomicrobiales bacterium
CCCGCCAGCACACCCCGTTGGAGCACCGTCCGGCGACTCATCGCGTGTCGGGAGCCTTCGTCGTCCGATGTACCGCGAGCCATCTGTCATCTCCTTGTCGTTACCGGCAACGTCATTGTTCCAGCACCTGTTGCCAATGGCGCCAGGACTTCCACTTCATCGTGTACCTCCTTTGCGTGATGAAATGCTCCATCGCCCGATCGCGGCGCCGGGGATCACCCGATAGGGCACCCCACCGCTGAGAAGGTGACCGTCACCAAGCCATTGCCCATCTGAACCCCGTTTTCGCGTGCCAGCGTGGTGGCCGCGGCGGTGATCAACGCGGGCGGCATCCATCGGTAGGCGTCCACCTTCGGTGCGCGTTGGACCCGGGCACAGACGCCCGTTGCTAGGAACCCATACCTACGATAGCGACACACGCCGAGTGGCGCATCGTAGAGAATACGAGGGTCGCGGACCGAATCTGCTCCGTGCGCTGAGTCGTGCCGTTCCTACCGATCGATCGGGGCGCCGATCAGCGACCCCCATTCGGTCCAACTGCCGTTGTAGTTGCGCACGTTGCGATAGCCGAGCAATTCGGTGAGGACAAACCAGGTGTGGGCGCTGCGCTCGCCGATTCGGCAATAGGTAATCGTGGCGTCACCGGCGGTGATGCCCACTCCCCCCGTAGATCGCGCGCAATTCGGCCGCGCTCTTGAAGGTGCCGTCCTCGTTGGCCGCCGTCGCCCACGGCACGTTGTGCGCACCCGGAATGTGGCCGCCGCGCTGGGCGCCTTCTTGCGGCAGGTTGGCCGGGGCCAGCAGCTCGCCGCTGAACTCGGCCGGGGAGCGGACGTCGACCAGCGCCACGCCCGTCGCGGCGATCGCCGCCATAACGTCATCGCGAAAGGCGCGCAGACGACCATCGGCCTCCATTGCCTGGTAGCGCGCCGGGGGGACGCGTGGCGCCTCGGTGGTGAAGGCTCGCCCTTCCTCAATCCACTTGGCGCGTCCGCCGTTCATTATGGCAACCGCCTCGTGCCCATACAATTTGAGGAGCCAATAGGCAAAAGCGGCGAACCAATTGTGGTGGTCGCCGTAGAGGACGACGAGGGTGTCGTTGGCGATGCCGGAGCGCCCGAGCAGCGACTCCCACTCGGTCCGGGTTGGAATGTCGCGCATCGGCCGCCGCTGTAGATCGAGTTGCGAGTCCCAGCCGATGGCGTTGAGGATATGGCCGGTCTCGTAGGCGGCCGTGTCGACGTCGACTTCCACCAGGCGGACTCCCGGGTCGCGTCCATGCTGTGCGACCCAGGCGGTCTCAACCAGCGCCGCCGGGTTGGTGTGGTCAATCGACTCCAAAGCGTCCGTCTCCTCTCGTCATGCGGTCGGCATCCGTCACGCTGACCGAAGGAGGAGTTTCGCCCGCGGGTTCAGCATGACGTCGCGTCCCTAGTCCCGCGCCAGCATGGCTGAGCTCAGTTTTTGCTTCATATCAGGAATGTCCTCAGCGGCGAGCAATTCCTTCGGGCTGATGCCGGTCGCCTTGATCATGCGATAGGCGGAGACGTACTTGGCTTTCTCCCTTTCCTGCTCGGAGACCGTCGCGAGTTGGTCGATAGCCGTGTCATCCATGAGGTTGTCAATGATGGTCAGCAGGCTGTCCACCGACTTCCTCAACTCATCCTGCTTCGCCGCGGTGGTCTTGTTCATGTTGACCCCGACCTTGCTCCCGACCGCCTTCACCACGCGGTTCGACGCACCCACGTCCCGGAACTTCTGCTTGAGCTTCCGCACGCCAAAGGCGACGGGCTTCAGCGCGGCAGCCCCCACCTTCAGGACGGCGGACTGCGCTGCCATGCCATAGCTGGTCACCAGGAGTCCGGCTCCCACGCCCATCGCACCAGAGGTGATGGTACCCGCGATATTCATCAGCGAACTGCCGATCGAGATCCCGTCGGCGATGACGTTCGTCAGGGCGGACAGCACCGGGATCCAGCCGCGTCTGAACCGCTTGCGGTTGATATCCGCCAGATACTCCGCCAGGAGCTCTTGCTCGGTCTTCGGAGAGCGGGCACGGCGCGACCGGGACTCCTCCGACTTGGCTGCCTTCATCTTCGCCTGGTAGCGGCGGGCGCGCGCCATCCTGATCGCCTGAGTCAACGTGGTCACAGTCTGGACCAAGATGTCGACCGCCTGGGAGGCGATGTTGATCGCACCGCCGACAAACGGAACAGTCTGCACAACCGCGGATAGCGCTTCGAGCGCCTTCATGAACGAGGTGGCCGCCTTGATCCCGCTGTTCGCGGTCGCCAGCAAGCCCTTGGCGGCTGACAGGAAGTTGGCGATGATGCCGAGAATGGCCTCCTTCTTGTTCTTAGCGCGACCCATAACCACCTTGATGATGCCCAGTACCCCCTTACCGCCGCTGACGAGCATTTGGAACACCGAGCCGACGACTCCGGCGATATCGCCGATGCCGGCCAGGATGAACGACAGAGACCCGGCCGACGATTCGCCAGCCAGGCCGGCAACCTTGGTCCCAACCGCCGTGCCGCTCGTGCCGGCCTGGATCACGGAGGTGCCTGTTTGCACGCCGGTCCCGATCAGGTCCATGGCGACTTCGGCCTTGTCCGCCTTTTTGTCCGCCGTCTTCAATTTCCGTGTGAGCATGACCATCGACGCAATGCCGCCGCCCATGCCGAGGAGACTGCTTTGCGCGCCCAGGGCGCTTGATGCGGGACTGATGGCCGAGCGCGCATCGCCCGGGATGACCTCGAGCTTGTACTTCGCATCTTTGCTGTAATACTCGTCGTCCGGCGCACCCTCTTTGACCTTCGCGCCTACAAGACTGCCCGTCACGCCTTGCGGCACGCCGACCGCGGCCGACGCGGTCGACAACCCACCCTGGGCCAGTTCCGCACCGGGTCCGGGCGTCTGCTTGAGCTGCCAGGGGTCCAGGAGTTCGGCTTGGCCTTGCGGTGTGGTGATCTTCTGCTGCTTGAGTTTTTTGGTTGCCGCGAACTTTTGCTGCCGATTCTTCCTGAACGGAACCCGAATCCGCTGAATGGCCGCGCTCGTTCCGGCGGCGTTCGCCGCATGATCGATCGGCCGAACGACGGGACTTCTCGTCGGGACGCCAGCTAGCGCGCGTTGCGTCGCCCGGTTGCCCATCGTGCGTTGTAGGGCCAGCACGTCGTCGACGCGCACGCTGTGAGCGCCTCGCCCCGGAAACTGAGGTACACCGGGCGGGGTGCGTTCCCGATGCGGGAACGGAACGAGGACGCCCTGTGCGGACGCGTCGTCCACCTGGCGGGTGGGGCGAGCCGGGGAGCGCTGGTCGTGTTTCGTAGGCGGCCTCGTGGAGTGGCGAGCGTCGATCATTGCACATCCCTTGTCTTCAACGCGGCGAACTTCGGACCTCCTGGGCTCGGTGACGACGATGCCGAAGATGATCTGCCCGGGTAGTCGCGCACGTACCAGCGATCTCCAACGGCGGTATGCGTCACCGAGTCCGGTCAAACCGGAACGCCCGATCCGTCACGCGTGGATGTGGTCCCATCATGAAGTGATCAGGACGATCGCACATCGTAGAAACTACGATGGTTCGCAAGGCAGTTGTTCGGAGTGGTATCAGAGACGGGTGGCGGAAGAAGCCGCCCAGTTGCCCGCTTTCCGCCTTCCGTTCAGGCGAGGCCGTGGCGGACGGCGTAAGTTGCGGCTTGTGTGCGGGTCTCGACGTTGAACTTGGTCAAGATGTTGGTGACGTGGTTCGTGGCCGTGCGATAGGCGATGCCGAGCGTCTCGGCGATCTCGCGGTCGGTGTGTCCTTCAACCAGCAATCGCAGGACCTCGATCTCGCGGGGAGTCAAGCCGAACGCGGCGGCGGGCGAGGGGAGGGAGGCGGCGGACGGCGCGTCGTCCACCGCAAGCGCCAGCGCCTCGGCGACCGCATCTTCGAGCGGCAGCGCGTGCCCGGCGTCCCAGGCCCGCGTATAGGCCGCCTCGCCCAGCGCCGCGCGGGCGTCCGCCATGGCGACGGCGGCCATCGCTTGCTCCGTCGACCACAGCGCCAGACCATACTCCTCGCGGACCGCCTCGACCGCCCCGAGCAATCGCGCCGCCTGCTCCGGCTGTCCCATCGCGCCAGCGACGGTGGCTAATCCGACGAAAGCGCACCCAACGCCCCGGCGATACCCATGCTCCCACCACAGCTCGACGCAGGTGCGGAACCGTGCCGCCGCCATGACGTTGTCGTGTTGCGCACACGCGAGCGTGCCGAGCGCCCGCAGCGCGAACCCCGTTCCCCAGGGATTCCCCTGCCGTTGGTGCTGAGCCAACCCTTCCGCAAGGAGGGTGCTGGCACGCGTGGCGTCGCCTTGTTGAGCGGTGACAATGCCCAAATTGACGAGCGCGAAGGCCCACCGGACGTCCTGCAATCCACGGTAGAGGTCAAGCGCCTCCGCATAGGCGTCGGCCGCCCGGCCGTAGTCTTCCTGACTCACCGCCACCTGACCGAGACTATGGAGGGCGTCGGCGATGATACGAGGATCGCCAAGCTGCCGCGCGATCGCCAGCCCGTCCTCTTCGAGTGCAACCGCGGCCACGAAGTCACCCTGTGCCCGCGCCAGCAGACCTGCCCACGCCAGCGCTTTTGCGCGTTCCGGTGTCGGCTCCGGGGCCGATCGCGCGATCACTCGCGCAAGCCAGGCTCGGCCTTCGCTGATCGGGCCGTGGATGTCCCAGAAGCTGCCGAGCGCCCCGGCCAGCCGCAGGGCGAGATCGTGCTGTCCGCACTCGTCCAGCCAGACGAGCGCGGATCGCACATTTGCCTGCTCCGCCACGAGCCGGTCCATCCACGTGACCTCTCCCTGGTCCACCAGCGCCGGCTCGACGCGCTCGGCCTGGTCGAGATAGTAGGCGGCGTGGGCGTCCCGCATCGCGGCGTCCTCGCCCCGGACACGGAGCTGGTCGAGGGCGAACTCGGCGATCGTCTCCATCATGGCGAAGCGCACGCTGCCATCCAGGGTATCGACGCGCCGAAGCAAGCTCGTGTTCACGAGGGCGGCGAGTCCGTCGAAGACGTCCGAGGCGGGAGGCGGAAGGCGGATGGGTCGTCGTGCTTTCCCGCCTTCCGCCTCCCGCCTTCCGCTATCGCTTCGGCCGCGTCGAGCGAGAAGCCGCCGGCGAAGACCGCC
>JBOGUE010000826.1:0-13460 GCA_050695955.1 Thermomicrobiales bacterium
GACACCTTCCGGCGCCGCGATCAAGCCGACGAACTTGATTGTGCGGGCCCCCCAGCCCTTCAGCACGGTCACGGCATCGCTAGCCGACCCAGCGGTGGCGAGCATCGGGTCGAGCAGCATCACGAGATCAACCGGACAGCGGTCCGGAAGCTTGTTGTAATAGCTGACCGGCGTGTGGGTTGTCTCGTCGCGGTAGATGCCCAGGTGCCAAACCTGCGATTGCGGCAGTGCGTCGACGGCCGCTTCGACCATCCCGATGCCGGCTCGTAGGATCGGCACGACGCCGATCCGGGCCGAAATCTCCCAACCTTGGGCGTCTTCGAGGGGCGTCCGGAACTGAATCGGTCGCAGTGGGACGTCAGTCGTGGCCTCGTACAAAAGGAGTTGAGTGAGCTCCCGCACCAACTCGCGAAACTGCTTCGGCAATGTCCGCTCGTCTGAGAGGAGTGTGATTTTGTGATGGACCAACGGGTGACGACTCAGGCGAAGATTCGGGGAGTCCGCGGCGATCTGCTGTTTGCTCTTTGTCTCAGCGGACACGCGTTCGCTCCTGATTAGGTGCGACAATTCGAGCCGAAGAACGGCGTGATTGTACCGAAGGCACGGCTTCGGTCCCAATGCCGTGGCGCGACTGGACAAACCGGACCGAATTGTGCGGCCATTCGAACCGTGATCGACTCCGCTTCATCCACGAAGGAGCTTTCGAACATGCCCACCGTGCAGCGCCTGCAACACACCAGTGTACCGATGCCACCGGGAGGCCAGTCGACGGCGCGCGCTTTCTATGGTGACGCGCTGGCGATGACCGAAATCACGCCCCCATCGACACTCGATCAAAACGCGCTCGTTTGGTTTGCCGCGGGTGAAACCGGTCACGAGGTGCACCTCTTCACCGAGGAGCGATTAGGCGGGAATTCCACCGCCCAGCATCTCTGCTTGCAGGTGGACGACATCGACGCCTATCGCGTCCAGTTGGCGGATCACGGCATCGACATTCAGGAGACGACGCCGATCCACAATCGTCCACGGTTCTTCGTGCGCGATCCCTTTGGCAACTTGATCGAGCTGGCGCAGATTACCGGCGATTACACATAAGGCAGGATTCGGGAACAGGACGTCTACGTTGCAGCAATGAGGATGGGATCGAACCATGTCAGTCACCGTTGAAAAGATTACGTACACCGCGACGCCGGAACAGATCGAACGCATGCACCAGGCGTTCGACGAAGCGTTGACCGCGCTCAAGGCTCACCTCGGCCGGACCTACCCAATGGTCGTGAACGGCGAGGAGCGCAACAGTGGCGACACGTTCGAGGTGCGGGCGCCCGCCGACCGCGACTTGCTGATCGGCGTCTTTCAGCGAGGTTCCGCGCGGGACGTGGACGACGCCGTCGCCGCCGCGCGAGCTGCCTACCCCGCCTGGTCAGGCAGGCCGTATAGAGACCGGGTAGCGATCATGCGGCGCGCGGCCGAGCTCATCCGGGAACGGAAGATTCGGCTGGCGTCGCTCCTAATTCTGGAGTGCGGCAAGAATCGGGCGGAGGCGCTTGGCGAAGTCGAAGAAGGCGCCGATCTGGTCGATGAGTACGCCCGCCAGATGGAGGAAAACCGCGGCTTCGAGCGCGAGATGGGAGCGATCGATCCCTCGGAGCGCAACCGCTCGATCCTGCGACCATTCGGGGTGTGGGCCGTGCTCGCCCCGTTCAACTTTCCGAACGCCCTCTCGGCGGGGATGTCGTCTGGCGCGCTAGTTGCCGGCAACACCGTCGTCTTCAAACCGGCGAGCGCGACGCCGCTCGCAGGCTACGAATTGGCGCGGTGTTACCTCGACGCGGGGATGCCAGCAGGTGTCTTCAACTTCATCACGGGCTCAGGGGACGTGGTTGGCGAGCGTTTGACGCATCACCCGGGCGTTGATGGTGTCATCTTTACCGGCTCGAAAGAGGTCGGGCTCAATCTCTTCAAGGAGTTCAGCACGGACTTTCCGAAGCCGTGCATTACCGAGATGGGTGGCAAGAACCCGGTGATCGTCACCGCGAAGGCCGATCTCGACAAGGCGGTCGAAGGGGTGTCGCGGTCGGCGTTTGGGTTCTCCGGTCAGAAGTGCTCAGCCGCGTCCCGCGTTTACGTCGAGCGTCCTGTCTACGACGACTTTATCAGCCGACTGACCGAGCGTGCGAAGGGACTCAAGGTCGGCAACCCGGAAGATCGCGACGTTTTTGTCGGCCCAGTGATCGACGAGCGCGCGGTCGAACGATTCGAAGAGGCGGCTGCGCGGGCCGCGGACGGCACGATCCGCACCGGTGGGCGGCGCCTCGCCGGCGGCGAGTATGACAGTGGTACCTACGTGGAGCCGACGGTTGTCGACGGGCTCCCGGCGGATCACGAGCTTTTCAAGCGTGAGCTCTTCTTACCCTTCCTCGTGGTGGCTCCGGTCGATTCGCTCAATCAGGCGTTGAGCTTGGCCAACGACACGGAGTACGGCCTGACCGCGGGCATCTTTACCGAAGACAAGAATGAGATCGAGCAGTTCTTCGAAGGGATCGAGGCAGGCGTCGTGTATGCCAATCGCAAAGGAGGCGCGACGACTGGCGCTTGGCCCGGTTGCCAGTCATTCTGCGGTTGGAAAGCCAGCGGCAGCACTGGCAAGGGCGGCCTCGGGCCATACTACGTCCAGCAGTTCCTGCGAGAGCAAAGCCGAACCGTCGTCGTCGACCCTGACGACCCGCTGACAATCGCTGGGCAACGCGGAGAATAGATTGGATAGCGTTCCGGCACGCTCGGGCGGCCCTGCCGCGTCCGGAGTGAGACCTGACCTGTCCCGGTCTCAGTCCCGGATGCGGCGTCGTCTGTCCGGAGATGTCGTCGGCGTGGTCGCCGTCCTGGTGCTGGTCGCTGTCTCACTCGTGCGGTTGACGACCGGTGGCACGCGGATTGGACTCGACGCGGCCGTTCAGATTTACCCCTCCTATATCTTCCTCGGGGATCAACTGCGCGCGGGGGAGATCCCCTTTTGGAATCCTCACGTATTTTCGGGAACGCCGTTCGTCGCCGACTTCCAGTCAGGCTGGGGCTACATACCGGCGATGGCGCTGTTCACCCTCTTCCCTGTCTGGCTCGCGGTACCACTATGGCTGGCATTCCACCAGGCGATTGCCGCGTTCGGGACGTATGTCCTTGCCCGGATCCTTGGTATTGGGCCGGGTGGCGCGGTGGTAGCGTCCATCAGCCTGGTGCTCAGCGGGTGGTTTTGGTCCCGGGCCGGATGTTGCCCCATCGAGGTCGGCGTCGCCGCATGGATGCCGCTCGCTTTGATCGGGGTCGAGCTCTCATTTCGTACCCGCGATTGGCAAAGTTGCGTCCTGTGGTGGATCTTTGCCGGCGCGTCGATCAGTCAGATCCTCACCATTTCGTTCGGGCCAGCGGGCTACTATGTGCTGCTCGCGATCGTGGCGTTTGTCGCATATCGAACAGTGATCGCACCGGCGACGGCAGGAGCGGTGTGGCGTACGAGGCTACTGGTCGGGGCGTTGAACGGTGGGGCGATTTTTCTTATCGCATTCGGTCTCAGCGCCGTTGCCGCGTTGCCTCGCCTGGAATATCTGAACGACTCGAACCTGGCGGAGGGGTACGAGACCTGGCAAGGCGTGAAAGGTGGGTGGTCGGCGGGTACTGCCGCCGATCGCATCCTCGGTCGGACGTCGTACTATGGTGGCGGCTCCACGGTCGTCTTTGCGCTCGCCGGTATCGTTTTGGCCCGCCGACGGCCCTCGGTAGTGTTCCTTGGTGTGTTGGCCACCGCCGCGTTGTTGTTCTCGCTCCGTGACGCGACGCCAATCCATTGGGTGCCGTATCGGCTGCTGCCCAAGTTCGAGGATCTCCAGAGTAACCTGCCAGAACGAATCATGGTGGTCTTCTATCCCGTTTCCGCGCTGCTGGCAGGCTTTGCCGTCGACGCGCTGGTGCAGGGGAAGGTGACTCGCCAAGCTCGCGTCGCCGCGCTATGCGCGGGCCTCATCGCGACCACCATTGGCGTCTGGTCGGCTGTTCAGTCGGAGGTCGTTCCCGCCGCAACGGTGCTCGTGATGGTTCTGGCAACCGGCGTCATTGGGCTGGCGGTACGCATCTCTTCGCGTGGAAGAGCGGCGTTCCTTCTCCCCGTCGTGCTGGCGATCTTGCTTGCGGATCTCGTTCTGGCGGGCTCCGATATCGTTGAGTCCGGGCGCCGAGGTCTTCTTCAGCCCCATGCCGACCTTCATGCCTATTACGAACCGACGCCGGCCGCGCGGTTTCTCCAAGAGCTCGATGGGCAGTCGACTGGGCCGTTTCGGTTTCTGTCTTACGCACCGGGCATCATTCGGGGCGAGCCTGAAGGCAACGTTCTCTACCGGTACTCCTTTCATCGGCGGACGGCTGCATGGTTCGTCCTCAATAATCGGGCGACGGCGCATGGACTGGACGATGTGCAAGGCCAGAGCAACCCGATGCAGATCCAACGCTTCGCGGAATATCTAACCGCTCTCAATGGGCGAACACAGGACTACCATGACGCAAACATCTACGCCGCTGGTCTCGAGTCTCCGTTACTTGATCTGCTCAATGCCCGCTACATCATTCTACCGGCGGACTTCCCGCCTGATCGCACTGATCTGGAACGCCTGGCTCGCGAATATCAGACGGTGTACGAAGACGAGCACGTTCGGATCGTTGAGAACCAGGAAGCCCTACCGCGCGCCTGGATTGTTCACGATGCGCGGACCATCCAGCGAGGCGAGGCCTTGCCGCTTTTGGCAGAAGGCAGAATTGATCCCAGACAGAGCGCGCTGGTCGAGGACGAGTTGCCGGCGCTCGGCGAGCCGCCGCCTGGCGCCCCCGAGAGCGCCACCATCATTACGAGCCATGCATCGCTGATGGCGATCGCAACTGAGACAGCGGCGCCAGGGCTCCTTGTGCTCAGCGAGATCAGCTATCCGTCGTGGCACGCCTACGTCGACGGCGAACGGGTTGACGTATTGGTCGCGAATCACGCGCTGCGCGCGGTCCCGATTCCGGCAGGGCGGCACCAAGTTGAGTTGCGATACGAATCAACGATGTTCACGGTTGGTCTCGGACTAACCGTCGCGACGTTGACGGCATGCACCGCGGCATCCTCAATAGTGGGCTTTCTCTGGCTTCGCAGACGTCGCTCGACTCATTAGCAGATCAACCCTCCGATATCGTCAACAGTCGATCCGGGCTGGTGGTCCGTCGGCACGCATCCTGCGAGCCATGAAGCGTCTGTGCGTGTCATACAGGCGTGTCTGATTGCTGCTGTGCATGGCATACAATGGACAAGCCGCCGCGATGGGTCTTGGCGGTGTTGCAGGAGGGGATCCCAAGGGATGGCTTTGCGAGTCGAGGAACACGGGCTTGAGATGGATTGGGATCGCAGGTTGCGGACGCTCGTAGGTGCAGGCGCTCACCAAAACCTCGCGGTAGGCGCGTTGTATGAGCACGCATTGCGGCGCGGGGAAGCTCTCCTCGCCGACGGTGGTGCGCTGGCTATTGAGACGGGCGAACATACCGGCCGATCACCGGACGACAAGTTTATCGTCCGCGATGCCACGACCGAAGACACGGTCGACTGGGGCTCGGTCAACCAACCGATCGCGAGTGAGGCGTTCGACGCCTTGCTTGACCGCATGATCGGCTACTTGTTACGCCGCGAGCGGTTCGTCGAGGACCTGTTTGCGTGTGCCGACCCGATCTATCGCCTCCGGGTGCGCGTTGTCAGCGAGTGTGCCGGGCACGCGCTCTTCGCCCGCAACCTCTTTATCGTGCCGACCCAGGAAGAACGTGCGCGCGGACTGGAGCCTGAGTTCACGGTGCTGCACGCGCCCTCCTTCCGCACCGATCCGGCGCGAGACGGAACGCGCAGCGACGTCACTATTGCGCTCGACCTCTCGCGACGGATCGTGCTCATTGCTGGCACCAGGTACGCCGGCGAAATCAAGAAGTCGATCTTTACCGCCCTGCAATACCTGCTTCCTGTTCGTGGTGTGGCAACCATGCATTGCTCCTGTAACGAGGGTCCGAACGGCGACGCGGCGCTCTTCTTCGGGCTCTCCGGTACTGGAAAGACAACCCTCTCAACCGATCCGAACCGGACGTTGATCGGCGATGACGAGCATGGCTGGTCAGACGACGGCGTTTTCAACTTCGAGGGTGGCAGCTACGCGAAGGTGATCAACCTGTCATCTGATGCCGAGCCGGATATCTATCGCGCCAGCCACCGTTTCGGGACGGTGCTGGAGAACGTCGTCCTCGACCCGGTCAGTCGCCGGCCCCTACTGGACGACGACTCTCTGACCGAGAACACCCGGGCCGCCTTCCCGATTTCGTTCATTGAGAATGCAACGACCCGCGGCACGACCGGTCACCCGACTAACATAGTGCTGTTGACCGCCGACGCCTTCGGCGTCTTGCCACCCGTCGCGCGTCTGACAACCGAGCAGGCGATGTACTACTTCCTTTCCGGCTACACATCGAAACTCGCTGGGACCGAGCGTGGCGTCGACGAGCCGGAAGCGACCTTTTCGGCCTGTTTCGGTTTGCCATTCCTGCCGCTCGATCCGGTTCGATATGCCGAGTTGCTGGGGGAACGCATCCGTCGGCACGAGCCCGCCGTGTGGCTGGTGAATACCGGCTGGACGGGTGGACCCCACGGCACCGGCCATCGCATGAGCATCGCCCATACCCGGGCGATTGTGTGGGCCGTTGTCGACGGGCAACTGGCGGACGTGCCGACCGACACCGAGCCATTCTTTGGCCTTGCCGTGCCGGCATCCTGTCCCGATGTGCCCACGGACGTGCTCAAGCCGCGCGAGAGTTGGCCAGACCCCGAGGCCTACGATCGCCGGGCCGCGCAACTCGCGCGGAGCTTCGAGCGCAACTTCCGCCAGTTTGCCGATCAGGTTGATCCGGCGGTGGCCAGCGCCGGACCTGATCTATCGGACTCGATTCCCTAGCATCCTATGAACGTGCCCGCCTGAGTCCCCACGCGGCCATCGTTGGCCGCGTGCGGGCGTGTGTGTCGGTCAGCGCGCCACTGAGGAAGACCGCGCCGAGGCTGAGGAAGGTCGCCGCCAGAAAGACCTCTTCATAGCCGTAGCGGTCGACGATTGAACCACCGACGATCGGGATGAAGCTGACAAGGCCAAGGATCGTGTTGGCGAGACCGATATAGGTTGGCCGCAGCTCGTCCGGCGCAATGTCGAGGATGTATCCGAGGTTGCTCAGGATCTGGCCGCTCAGCGCCGCGCCGTAGGCGATGAAGACGACGCCGAAGGCGTAGAGCGCAATCCGTTCGTTCGAGACGCGATCCTGGTACAGATCAGTGCGCGTGACGTAGGGGAGCATCAGCGCGATCACCGGGACGACGAGACGAGCCAACGCGGCAAATTGCAAGACCGCCCGGTTGCCGTGGCGGTTGCACAACGCACCCCAGAACACGTTCGAGACGATGCGTGACCCCGTCATGGCCGCGACATAGAGCCCGACGAACGAGGCCGGAGCGTCGAGTTCTCGCTGGGCGTAAACGATAAAGAACGGGTCGGCGATGGCGGAGAGCGACAGCAGGACGCGGAAGAGGATGTAACGTCGATAGTTGCCGTCGGTCAGGACGCGAGGTCCATCCCGCAGAGCGCGCGTGACCGAGCCGGTCCGATGTGCCGCTAACCGGACCGGCTCGCGCATCACCGCCTGCAAAAAGGTGCCAGCGGCGAGTGCTAGGGCGGCGGCGATAAAGAGGAATGTGAAGTTCCGCGGGAACTCCGGGCCGCCCGATCCAAGCACTTCGCGGATGACGAAGCCGCCGCCGAATCCGAGGATGCCGCCCCAGAGGTTGCGTTGGCTGAAGAACAGCCCTCGCTTTTCGGCCGCGATCGCTTTGGCGGCAAGCTCGGTTGACGGGACGTTGGCGAATCCAGCGGCGAGGTTGTAGGCGACATAACAGATGAAGAACGAGCGCAGGAGCTCACTGTCGGTCATCGAGTCGGCGCGGTAGCCGACGAGAGCCAAAAGAACGATGGCCGCGGTGCGCACAATCGAGGCGCCGGCGGCCCATGGGAGTTGCCGCCGGCGTCCCTGAACGATGGCGGCCGAAAAGAGTTGCGGTAGGAACCAGACGCCTGAGGCGACGGCGGGCACGAGACCGATCAACAGGGCGTCGTCAGTGAGGGCGGCCACGAAGAGGGCAAGGACCAGTGTCGGGTGGATGAGCGTATCGGCCAGGATGAGCAACGACCCGTTGCCGACCCCGAGAAAGAAGTTGAGCGCCATCCCTCGCCGGTCGCTTGAATACCGGCGGATGTCGGCTCCTGCCACCCGTGTTGACCTCGCTAGGGCTCCAGGACTCCGGATGCCGAAGTCGTGAGGCGAAACAATCGACCGGCCGTGCCAGGCCGGGTGGGAAAGTATACCGCTTCGTGGAACGGGTCGATTGCGCGGGAGGCTATCCCGGAAGTGCGACGACGGGCGAGGTGTGCCGCGCGACGGCGGATTGGACGAGTGCCGCGTCCGCCTTATTCAAGGCGTCAACCGCCTCTACGACCGGAACCCACGCGACGTCAGCCCGCTTGCCGGTCGAAGGCTTTGCAGCCACGAAGGTGAAAGCAGGCGTCTGTTCACCTATTCGGCCCGTGCCCGCCCATCTGATGAGGGATGCGTCGATCTTGAGGTCCGCGAGCGTGCGCGCGGCCGATCTCCAGGCTGCTTCCGCTTCGTAGGGCTCCGTCGTAGGCAGCTTGGCGTCATTGGCGTGACGACGCACCAGCAAAAACTCGGCAGTCTCATCCAAGACAATGAGTGGCATCGACGGCGTGGCGCCAGGAGGCAGATAGCCCCGCGCGATCTCCGCGCGCACCTTTGCGTACGTGACCGGAATCAACTCTGGCATGACCATCGTTGAGGCGAGAATCGGCATGAAGTTGGCGTCGCCGTGCCATCGCGGCACGACGTGCATGTGTAGATGTTCAGCCACGCCCGCGCCCGCCACGTCGCCCATATTCATCCCAATGTTGAAACCCGCCGGATTGAGTACGAGACGTAAGGCGCGTGAGATCGGTCGAAGCAAGGTCGCGATCTCGGCCAGGTCTGCCGGATCGGCGTCCTCCGCGCTCGCCACGTGCGCGTTCGGAACGATCATGAGGTGGCCGGTGTTATAGGGATAGAGGTTCATGATCGCGAAGGCGCGCTCGCCGCGATGGAGAATCAACGAGGCGGCGTCGTCGTCGCCGGCAAGGCGGTTGCAAAAGATGCACCCCGGTTCGCTCGCGCTGCCGCCGACGTACTTCATGCGCCACGGCGTCCACATGCGCTTGCGGACTTGCGTGTCCGAGCCGCTTGGAGGTGTCGTCGCGCGGTGCTGATCGTGGGCAGTCATGCGCCGATCTTACCATCCGCGAAAACGGGTTGACCCGGCCTGGCAGGTGGTATCATCCAAGGCGCGTAGTGCCGTCCGCGGGTGACGGGTGAGGGGCACCCTGGCAGGAAAGCCGGGGCCGCAGGGGGCGGACCGTGCAGCGCACCCCGACAGTCGACGACGTGCAAGCAAATGGACAGTCACCGCACCGCCAGATGGCGGCCGCTCGGCTGCACCTCATTCAGCGGTTCGCCCGTGTCGGTTCTGACGCGGCGCTCCTCTGGTTCGCCTTCTGGCTCGCCTATACGGTTCGCTATACCTGGGAGATCGGAGGCGCGATCCAACCGGGCGACTGGCGTCCGTTCTCTACGTTTTACCCGCCAGCCGCACTCCTCCTGGGTGTCACGCTCGTCGTGTTCCTCGTGCGTCGCGCGTACCGGTTGCCCCGCTGGACGTCGTTCCTCGACGAGGCGATGCTCGTCGTCGGTGGCGTGACGACCTCGATGGCGTCGGTCATTCTCTTCGCCTACCTGTTACGGTACTTCCCCTCGCGGTTAGCACTGGTCTACGCCTGGGGCGGGGCGATCCTGTTGCTCCTCGCGCGACGAGTTGTCTCACGGCTGCTACTTCGGTGGCTCTGGGCGCGCGGTGTCGGTGTTGACCGTGTGCTCGTCGTGGGTGCAGGCGGAGCAGGGCGCAGGGTCATGCAGGCGTTGATGGGCAGGTCGTCGTTCGGCTACCACCTCGTCGGGTTCGTCGACGACGGGATCACGGCCGATGCGGTCGCCGTCGCCACCGAGCACCGGGTGACGCGGGCGGACCGACTAGGGACGACAGACGAGGTCGGCGAGATAGTCGCCTCTCGCGACATTGACGAGGTCATCATCGCGCTCCCAGGCGATGCCCATGAGCGCGTCCTGGCGATCATCGACCAATGCCGGCAGCGCGCGGTGACTTTCAAGGTCGTGCCGGACTTGCTTCAGCTTTCACTTGACCGGGTTGACTTGGGCGAGGTATCCGGCGTGCCGTTGATTGGGCTCAAAGATGCGTCGATCCGAGGCGCGAGCTATGCGGTCAAGCGCTCGATCGACGTCGCTATCGCCTCGTTCGTGCTCCTGACGATGTCGCTGCCGATGCTCTACGTCGGGTGGCGGGTTCGCCGTGAATCTCCTGGGCCAGTCCTTTTTCGCCAGTTGCGGATCGGCCGAAACGGCGTGCCGTTCACGCTACTCAAGTTCCGGTGCATGGTCGCGGACGCCGATCAGCGACGCGCGGAGGTGATGGCGGCATACAATGATGACATGGACCTCCGCCTGTTCAAGCTGCAGGACGATCCCCGTCTGACGGCACTCGGGCGGAAACTGCGACGCTGGAGCCTCGACGAACTACCGCAGTTCATCAACGTTCTCAGAGGGGACATGAGCGTCGTTGGCCCGCGACCACAATTGCCCGAGGAGGTCGCGGACTACGACGAATGGCATCGCCAGCGCTTGCTCGTCGCCCCTGGGCTAACCGGACTCTGGCAGATCAACGGCCGGAGTACTCTGACGTTCGACGAGATGGTCCGGCTCGATCTTTACTACGCGGAGCACTGGTCCCCTTGGCTTGACTTCAAGATTGTCGTCCGCACCGCGCCGGCTGTTTTGACCGGTCGCGGGGCTTACTAGACTGACCGGCGGACGCGTTCGATGGATCTTCCCCGTCTGATACAGATCGTTTGGCACAGATGGTGGCTGGTGGCTGCCATTCCGTTGGGCGTTCTGATCGCCGGGTCTTGGCTCACCAACGACCCGCCGCACGAGTCGAGCGTGCGGGCGACCATCTTGATTCCCGGTGACACCGAGATTCCCGGCAACTCCGAGCGGCCCGAATTGATGGTGCTCGACGACGCCCCGGTGCTTGTTGGTTCTCACGTATTTGCCGAATTGGTGTTCGACGCGTTACCGAACGGAGCACGTGCATCAATCACGGTGGATGACGTGAAGTCGGCATTGCGGGGAGAACGCTACAGCCGCATTCTGACGGTCGTTGCGACGCGCGACGACGCGGGTGAAGCCAGGATCATCGCGGAGGCCGTCGCGGCAATGCTGCCAGAGGCCGTGAATACCTTTCTCGTCGCGGACGGGGGCGAGGCCGCGACGGTCCACGTCATCGATCCGCCCTCCGAGCCGTCGCCCGCGAATGCGAACCGTTGGCTGATTCTTTCCGTCGAGACGTTCGTGGCGTTGGTAGTTGCAGTCGGTCTTGCGGTGTTCATCGACACGACGCTCGATCGGCAGCGTCTCGCTCCTGGCAGCGTCTCACCTTCGGCTCAAGTCTGATCGAAGAAGGCCGCCAGGTAGGGTCGGGTACGCAACTCATCGAGATCCGCCTCGATCAAGCGTTGCGGCGGCGCCCCGGCCGAACACGCTGCCTGCGCCACCAGCGCCGCCGCCGCATGAAGTTGTTCCGCCGTGATCGTCTGGGCGGTGTGCCAGTGGTCTGCCTCGGCGCGGAGTACCCGCGCGCAGGACCCAGCGGTAAATGTGTCGTCGCCTGTCGCCAGCGCGCGGTCAAGGCGGAGATCGTCCCACCTGAAGCGTCGCGCGACCGCGTTCACCGCAATCCAGTAGAGAACTTGGGATCCTTCGAGGATGACATCGGCCTCACGGTCGCCATGGGCATGCGTTCCGTCCAGGACGCCCGCCAGCTCGTTCAGCTCCTCCCCGACCCGGTGCAGTGGCGTTGCGCCTGATCGCAGGAGCTTCGATGTGCCCGACTCCGGTGCGAAGTCATGGTCCCGGAGATATTCATACGCGCCGTACCAGCGGCGTGTCTGAGCCGCCAGCCCGCTGGCCGGCTTGAAGTACACGTCGGCGGGGTCGAATACGCGCTCCAACACGACTCTGAGCGATCCGTCGTCTTCCAGTTGCCGGTAGAAACATGAGGCGTAGCCGTCGTGACACACGGCGCCAATTTGGCGGACTTTGATGAGCAAACTGTTTTGTTCACAGTTGACGAGGATCTCGTCGACGATTTGTTCGTGGCCAGAGGTCTCGCCTTTGCGCCACAGCTTGTTCCGGCCACGGCTCCAATAATGCACCCTGCCTGTGCGCCGGGTGGCTTCGAGTGCTTCGGCGTTCATGAACCCAACCATGAGAACGTCGGCGGAGGTGGCGTCCTGAATCACAGCCGGGATCAGGCCCTCGTCATCGAATCGAACCGGAAGGTCATCGGCGGTCATATGCGGGCGGGGATGCCGTTGTCGGCCAGGTGTTGCTTGGCCTCGCCGACGCGGTATTCGCCGAAGTGGAAGATCGATGCGGCCAAGACGGCATCCGCCCGGCCGGGCGCCAATGCCTCGACGAGGTGATCGAGTGTGCCCGCGCCACCGGACGCGATCAATGGCACAGTGACCTGTCCACCGATCTCTTCCAGGAGTTCGAGGTCGTAGCCGTCTCGCGTGCCGTCACGGTCCATGCTGGTGACCAGCAACTCGCCCGCGCCGAGCTCGACCGCCCGTTTGGCCCATGCGACCGCGTCGATTCCGGTCGGCCGCCGGCCGCCATGGGTATAAACCCCCCAGCCCGAACCGTCGGGATTGCGGCGGGCGTCGATGGCGACGACGATGCACTGGCTACCGAAGATCTCGGCGCCGGCGGTGATCAGGTCCGGGTTGGCGATCGCGGACGTGTTGATCGAGGTCTTGTCAGCACCGGCCGCGAGGAGTGCTCGGATGTCATCAACGGCGCGAATTCCGCCGCCGACCGTCAGTGGAATGAAGACCTGATCGGCCGTGCGTTCGACAACGTCGATCATCGTCTTGCGGCTGTCCGAACTGGCCGTAATGTCGAGAAAGACGAGTTCGTCCGCGCCTTCGGCGTTGTAGTACGCCGCGAGTTCAACTGGATCGCCAGCGTCTCGATGGTTGAAGAACTCGATCCCTTTGACCACGCGACCATCGGTCACGTCCAGGCAAGGGATTACCCTGCGGGTCAGGGTGGAGGTTGCGTTTACCGTCAAGCTCGTGGTCATCATGTCGTCACCAACTGGCGTCCAGCCTGAATTGCCTCCGCCAATT
>JBOGUE010000827.1:0-5618 GCA_050695955.1 Thermomicrobiales bacterium
GTCCCGGAGGGACTTCGTCAGGAGTAGACCGGGCCTTCAGCCCCGGTTCTCTTGCCGCCCTCATCCCCTGCTATCATTCCCTCCGCGTTGCCATTGGAACCGGGCGAGGGAGCACGGCGCCGGCGCCGTGCTTCGGTGGTCGCCCGTTTGGCATCTGCCATCGCTCGCGCAATCCGGAGAGGACCCGCATGGTCACCGACGTCGTTCAAACGCTCCAGCTCGGCGCCCCTGCCGCCTTCCCCGACGAACATGGCCGCTATGGCCGGTTCGGCGGCGCCTATGCGCCGGAAACGCTGATGCCGGCGATCGAGGAGCTGAAGGAGGCCTATTTCGCCGCCCAGGGCGACGCTTCGTTCCAGGCCGAAATCGACTGGCTGGCGCGTCACTACGTTGGTCGCCCAACGCCGCTCTACTACGCCGCAAACCTGAGCGAGCACGCCGGCGGCGCCCGGATCTTCTTGAAACGAGAGGATCTCGCCCACACCGGCGCCCACAAGATCAACAACGCCCTGGGGCAGGCGCTGCTCGCCAAACGGATGGGTAAGCAACGGATCATCGCCGAGACCGGAGCCGGCCAGCATGGCGTCGCGGCCGCCACCGCTTGCGCCCTGCTCGGCCTCGATTGCATCGTTTACATGGGCGAGGTCGACATCGCGCGCCAATCGCTCAACGTCTTCCGCATGAAGCTGTTGGGAGCGGAGGTCATCCCGGTGAGCTCCGGGTCGAAGACGCTCAAGGACGCGATCAACGAGGCGATCCGCGATTGGGTGACGAACGTTGAATCGACCTTCTATCTCTTCGGCACCGCCGCCGGGATGCACCCGTACCCGATGATCGTGCGCGACTTCCAGTCGGTGATCGGCCGCGAGGCGCGCACCCAGATGCTGGAGCAGACCGGCAAGCTGCCCAATGCCGTGCTCGCCTGCGTCGGTGGCGGCTCGAACGCGATCGGCATCTTCCACTCCTTCGCCAACGATCCGGGCGTCGAGTTGATCGGCGTCGAGGCGGCGGGGCATGGCATCGAGTCGGGTGAGCACGCCGCCACGCTCGTGGCAGGCCGCGAGGGGGTGCTCCACGGCTCCCGTTCCTACGTCCTGCAGGACGCCGACGGTCAGGTGATCGAGACCCATTCGATCTCGGCTGGTCTCGACTACCCTGGCGTCGGCCCCGAGCACGCCTACTTGCACGACTCCGGGCGTGCCCGCTACGTCGGCATCACCGACGACGAGGCGCTGGAAGGGTTTCAGATTCTGTGCACGACGGAGGGGATCATCCCCGCGCTCGAATCGAGCCATGCCGTTGCCTACGCCGTCCGCCTCGCCGCCGACCGGCCGAAGGAGGAGTTGATCCTGGTGAACCTCTCGGGGCGCGGCGACAAGGACATGCACACGGTAGCCGACGCGCTGGGGGTGACGCTGTGAGCGTAGGGGTCAGGAGCCAGGAGTCAGGGGTCAGGGACGAGGCGTCGTCGCTCAGCACCCAGCACTCGGCACCCAGCGCTTCGTCCCTTATTTGCGATGCCTTCGCGCGGGCGAAGGCCGAGGGGCGCATTGCCTTGCTGCCGTTCGTGACCGGCGGTTATCCGACGATGGCGCGGTGCGAGCAGCTGTTTCCCGCAATGGCTGAGGGCGGGGCCGACGTGATCGAGATCGGTATCCCATTCTCGGATCCGCTGGCCGACGGCGCCACCGTCCAGCGCGCCAGTCAGGTCGCGCTCGCCAACGGGACGACGCTGGCGGACTGCTTCGCCCTCGTGCGGCGGGTCCGCGCGGCCGGGGTGACGGTGCCGCTGGTCTTCATGGGCTACACGAACCCGTTCTACCAATACGGGATCGAGCGACTCGCCCAGGACGCGGCCGAGGCGGAGGTCGACGGCTTTATCGTGCCCGACCTCCCGGTCGAGGAGAGCGACGAGTGGGTCGAGGCGTTCCGCCGCCACGGTCGCGACCTGATCTTCCTGGTCGCCCCGACGAGCACCGACGCCCGCATCGCCGCGGTCGCCACGCGCGCCAGCGGCTTCGTTTACTGCGTCTCTCTCAAGGGCGTCACCGGCGCACGGGACACCCTGGCCGAGGGTCTCGCCGACTACATCGCGCGGGTGCGCGCCCAGACCGACTTACCGCTCGCCATTGGCTTCGGCATCTCGCGGCCGGAGCACGTCGCCGAGATCCGCCCATTGACCGACGGTGTCATCGTCGCGAGTGCGTTGATCAACCACCTCGATACGGTGGCGGAGGGCGAGCAGCCGGCGGCGGCGACGCGGTTTTTGCGGTGGCTGACTGATCCTCATCGCTAGGGCGTTGCCTTCCGCCACGCGTTGACACCCGTGTATCATTGGCGCACAGAGTCGCCAGCGCGGGCAACGACGCCCGGCTCATCGCGCGGATGCGCGATCCGTCGGCCGCGCCTGCCCGTGTCCGTGGACGTCGATTACCAGGGAAGGAACGAAGGGCACGCATCCATGACGACTGAACCCGGCCGCCCGCTCGTCTGCCGCGGCATCCGCGGGGCGACCACGGCGACCTCGAACACGGCCGAAGACATCCTCGAAGCGACCCACGACCTGATGGCCGTGGTCATCCACCTCAACGACCTCCAGCCAGAGGACGTCGCCAGCGTCATCTTCACCACCACGCCGGACCTGACCGCCACCTTCCCTGCCCTCGCCGCCCGCCAGCTCGGCTGGAACGAAGTGCCACTCATTTGCTCCCACGAGATGGCGGTGCCAGGAGCGTTGGCCAACGCCGTGCGCGTCCTCATCCACGTCAACACCACTCGCGACGCCTCGGAGATGCGCCACGTCTACCTGAAGAACGCGGTCCAGCTCCGCCCGGAGTGGGGTATCGCCGACGACGACCTCGATCAGATCCTCGGCCGCCAAACCGTCGCGGCGGCCACGACCTAACTCTAACGCCCAACGCCTAACGCCCCGGAGGAATACGATGATCGTCGTCATGGAAACCGGCGCTCCGAAGGAGCAGATCGAAGGCGTCGTTAATCGCGTCAAAGAGATCGGCCTCAGCGGCCATTTGATCAAAGGTGAGGAACGCACCATCGTCGGCGTCGTCGGCCTGCCGTTGCCGCCGACCCTCGACGAGATGCTCGAAGTGCTGCCCGGCGTCAAGCAGGTCGTCCGCATCACGACCAAGTACAAGCTTGCCGGCTGGAACTTCCACCCCCAGAAGACGGTCTTCCGTGTGCGCGATGCCCTCATCGGTGGCGACGAGCTGACGATCATCGCCGGTCCCTGTTCGGTCGAGAGCGAAGAGCAGACCCTGGCCACCGCCCGCGCCGTGCGCGCCGCCGGCGCCACGATCCTGCGCGGCGGCGCCTACAAGCCGCGCACCTCACCGTATGAGTTCCGTGGGCTTGGTAAACGGGGCCTGGAAATCTTGGCGATGGCGCGGGAAGAGACAGGGCTGGCGATCATCACCGAGGTGATGTCGCCCGCGGACGTCGAGACGGTCTACGAGTACACCGACATCTTCCAGATCGGCGCCCGCAACTCGCAGAACTACCTGCTGATCGAGGAGGTCGGCCGCGCCGGCAAGCCGGTGATGCTGAAGCGCGGCTTGAGCATGCTGACCGACGAATGGCTGCTCGCGGCCGAGTACGTGATGGCCCAGGGCAACGCCGAGGTGATCCTCTGCGAGCGCGGGATTCGCACGTTCGAGACGGCGACGCGCAACACGCTCGACGTCGCCGCCGTCCCGGTCATTCAGAAGCAATCCCATTTGCCTGTTTTCATCGACCCCAGCCACGCGGCCGGCAAGCGTCCCTTCGTCGCCGCGCTCGCCCTGGCCGGCGTGGCGGCGGGCTGCGACGGCCTGATGATCGAGGTGCATCCGAACCCCGACCATGCCCTCTCCGACGGCAACCAGTCGCTCGACTTCCAGGAGTTCGGGGAGTTAATGCCGCGGATCGCGGCGGTCGCTCAGGCGGTCGGCAAACGCCTGCCCGTTGCCGGCGAGATGTCGGTGGTGTAGGCTCACATTGCGCACATTTGGATGACCGCTCTCGGAAATAGGCCCGATGTGTCGCCTAAGAATGCGAGGAACGCATGCTGAGCGCTGCACCGATTACCATTAGCGTTCCATCTGACAGCGAACTGGGCACGGTCCTGCGAGACGCAGCCGCATCTGGTCGGCAGGTGATCGTCAATACCGGAGAGGCCGCCTACTCGCTCGCCATTGAGACTTCGATAGACGCATCGGACGCTCACATCTCGTCCAATCTGGCTCGCCCTCCAACCCCGGAGCAGGTCGCGCGGTCCATCGAGGGTACCAGAAAGGCCGCTGGCTCCTGGAAGGGCCTTGTCGATGCGGAGGAGTTTAAAGCGTACGTCCAGGAGCGTCGTCGCACAAAGAACCGCCCGCCTGTTCAGTGGTGAGCCGAATCCTCATCGACACCGACTGGATCATCGACGTCCTCCATGGTCAGGTCGCCGCGGTCGAGAAACTCAACGAGTTGGAGCCCCGGGGATTGGCTGTCAGCCTTATCAGCTACGGCGAGCTGTACCAAGGTGCCTATTACGCCCGCAACCGGGACGAGGCCCTGGCCGGTCTCCGAGAATTTCTCGTGGGGAAGGACCTCCTGCCGACCACTGTTTCAGTCATGGAACGTTTCGGCATCGTGCGCGGCCAACTGACTCGCCAGTTGCGTCAGCAGATCGGCGACATGGACGTCATCATCGCCGCGACCGCGCTTACATACGATTTGACTCTCATGACGCGAAACCTCCGCGATTTCCAGCACATCCCAGACCTGGGACTCTACGAACCGGCATGATCCAAAAGTGGGAGTCGCCACGCATGGAGAGGGTTTCTCCAACCGCGGCATTGAGTTTCGCGAGCTGATGCCGCGGATCGCGGCGGTCGCGCGGGCCGAGGGGCGGACGCTTCCGGTCGAAACGGAACTGGCAACCGCGTAAAATGCCTGGCAATATGGTCCAATATCGGCTGAAATCATTTTGTGCAGACACGATGGGAGGATCGGCCTAGGTGGCAACTACAAAGACAATTGCCGTCGAACCTGGGAGCGACGTCGATCGCCTGCTTGAGGAAGCATCGGACGCCACGGTCGTGCTGGTGAAGGACGGTCAGCGATTTCTGCTCCACCAGGCGCCCGATGACATATGGGCCGGGTATGATCCCGAGGCGTCGATCCGAGGAATCCGGGAAGCGGCGGGAAGTTGGGCCGGCTTGATCGACGCGGAGGCATTTAAGGCGTATATCCGGGAGCGCCGGCGCACCAAGAATCGACCATCCATCCGGTGGTAAGCCGCTATCTCCTCGACACGGACCGCATCATCGACGCGCTAAACGGCATTCCAGAAGCCTCCGAGACGCTGACGGGGTTGGCGGCAACGGGCGTCGCCGTCAGTCTGATTTCGTATGGCGAGCTGTACGAAGGCGCATACTACGCGCGTGACCAGGTCGGCGCACTCGCCGCACTCGCGGCATTCGTCCGTGACAAGCCGTTGCTTGAGGTGACCAAGGAAATTCTTGAGCGTTTCGCAATCATCCGCGGCAGTTTGTCACGCCAACTGCGACGGCAGATCGGCGACATGGACCTCATCATCGCCGCAACCGCACTCACGCATGATCTGACCCTGGTGA
>JBOGUE010000828.1:0-4308 GCA_050695955.1 Thermomicrobiales bacterium
CTGCCAGGAGATCGACGTCTTCTACGGCCGGCCGACGGACGACCTGCTCTCCGTCGCGCCGAAGCTGCGCTGGATCCAGGCCTCCAGCGCCGGCGTCGACTTTCTGATGTCCACCCCGAAGCTGGTCGAAAGCGAGGTCCCGGTCACCAATACGCGCGGCGCGCACGGGCCGTCGATCGCCGAGCACGTTTTCGCCATGCTCTTGACGATGACCCGCGGCATCCCGCAAGCGACGGAGTGGAAGGCGCAGAAATACTGGGGCCGCGTCGAAGCGTATCGAACGCTGCGCGAGATCAAGGACTCGACGATCGGCATCGTCGGCTTCGGCGCCATCGGTCGCAACGTCGCCAAGCGGGCGCGAGCCTTCGACATGCACGTGCTCGCGGTCGATGCGCGCCCCGGTCCCGGCGACGATGCGGTGCCCGAGGTGTGGCCGGTCTCGCGGTTGCACGAGATGCTGGGCCAGGCCGACGTCGTCGTCATCGCCGTGCCCTACACCCGTGAGACGCACCACCTGATCGATGCCGCCGCGATCGCGGCAATGCAACCGGACGCCTATCTGATCGCCGTCTCCCGCGGCGGCATCGTCGACGAGGATGCGCTCGTCGCGGCGCTGAAGGCGGGGCACCTGACCGGCGCCGGCCTCGACGTGACGGAAACGGAGCCGCTGCCGCCCGACAGCCCGCTCTGGGAAATCCCGAACCTGATCCTGACCCCACACGCCGCCGGCGCCTCCGGCCCCAAGGAGCGCCGCTGCGTCGAGGTCTTGCGCGAAAATCTGGTCCGCTTCGCCGCCGGCCAGGAATTGATGAATCTCGTCGACAAACGGGCGGGGTACTAAGGTCGACACGGACGGTCAGCCAGTGGCGACGAGGTGTTTCGTTCATGCCTCGCCGTCGAAGCGCAACGGCTCCCAGCGGCGCGGCGTCAATAACAGGACGACGACGCAGGCGACGGCGACGAGGGTGAGGGCTAGGAAGACGCGCTCGCCAGCGAGGTAGAGACCGTGGCGTAGATAGTCCTCGGCGGCGGCGCTGAGAGACGAGCCGCCGTCGAAGAGTTCGGCCGCGGCATTGACGTCGTTCGGCAGCTCGGCGGCAACGGCGGCCGGGGCGTCGCGGAATTGGTCGGCGAGGACGGCGTTGGCGAGGCTGCCATAGACGGCCGCGCCGACGGCCTGCCCAATCTGGCGGGAGAACATGTTCGCCCCGGTCACCACGCCCCGCCGGCTCCAACCGATGACCGACTGCACGCCGACGATCATCGAGGTGGAGAGCAAGCCCAGCCCGGCGCCCATGATGAAACCACCGAGCGCGGCGTGACCAAGCGAGGCATCTTCCGGCAGCGCAATGAAGACCACCCCGGAGACGATACAGATGACCGCGCCGATGAGCGCCGTGTCGCGGAAACCGATCCGCAGATAGATACGGCCGGAGAGGGCGGAGGTGACCGGCCAACTGAGTGACATGGCGGAGAGGATGAACCCGGCCAACATCGCCCCGACGCCGAGCACGCCCTGGGCGTAGGTCGGCAGGAAGGTCGACAGCCCGATCGAGAGCAGCCCAATCGCGGCCGTGGTCAGGTTCGCGCCGACGAGCAGGCGACGGCGCAGAACCCAGAGCGGCAGCATCGGCTCGGGCGCGCGCCGCTCCTGCCTGACGAAGAGTGACAACGCGACCAAGGCGGCCGCGAAGACGCCGAGGCTGGGCGCGGCGAGCCAGTCCCAGCGAACGCCCCCTTCGAGCGTGCCGAAGATAAAGAGGCCAGCGCCCGCGGCGAGCAGCAACGCGCCGGGGTAGTCGATGCGGTGGGCGCGACGGGGCACGTCCTCGTGCAGATAGCGCAGGATCATGTAGAGGGCAAAGGCGCCGATGGGGAGGTTGATGTAGAAGATCCAGCGCCAGGTGAGATAGGTGGCGAGGAAGCCGCCGAGGGCGGGCCCGGTGATGCCGGCGATGCCCCAAACGCTGGAGATCCAACCCTGGACGCGGGCGCGCTCCTCCACCGTGTAGATGTCGCCCGCCACGGTCGAGACCATCGGCGCGATGGCGCCGGCGCCGAGACCTTGCAGCGCCCGGAAAAGAATGAGCGACGTCATGTTCCAGGCGAGGCCGCAGAGCATCGAGCCGGCGAGGAAGATCAGGATGCCAACGGCGAGCACCGGTTTGCGGCCATAGAGGTCCGCCAGCTTGCCGTAGACGGGAATCGTCACCGCCTGCGCCAGCACGTAGATCGAAAAGACCCAGGCGTACTGCGAGAACCCGCCCAGATCGCGCACGATGCTCGGAATGGCGGTGGCGACGATGGTGACGTCGACCGCCGCCAGCGCCATCGACAGCAGCAAGCCGACCAGCACCTTTCGGCGCGGATCCGGTAGGCGTCGCGGATCGGTCTGTTCGCCGACAAGCGCGTGAACTCCCGTCGGTGGGTGAGAAGGGTTGGCCATAGCTGAGCGGCAGTCTAACCTACCGTCAGTAGACATCGGGTTCTGTGATATATGCTTATGGAGAGGTAGGTCGAGGAGGCGAAAGGCGTTGACCGAACGATCTGAGGATGGGGACCAGGTTTTCTATCGGATCATTCGCGGAGAACGGCCATCCCTCGACGACTTTCGGTCAGCAAAAGCACTCGGTAAGCCACTGCGCAATCGACGGCTGGTACGCCAATGGTCCGAAGGGATCTCCGTCTACGACAGCCTTAATTACGCAGCCGAACAGGTTAGGCTATACCAATTCAAACTCGGCCGGTTCATCGTCCCACTCCGAATACCTGACAGCGCCGGCATCGAGCGCGAACAATGGGAGACCGACCCATATCACTACACGCTCGACGGCGATCCGGCGCAACTACTGCATTTCGCCGACACCGGGCAGGTCGCTGTCGAGGAGGAATGAACCATGGCAGACATATTCGAGTTGATGGATCTCACAACGGCCAACGTTATCGGGCACTTCGATTCCGAGGATGAGGCATTGGCCATTGTCAGGGACGTCGTAACCGAGGAAGGTATCCAGGCAGTCGACGAATTGGCACTCAGTTACAAGCCAGGCGGCAAGCTGCCGCGGTTTATCGCGACCGGCGCAGAACTCGCGGATCGGGCGCTGGCTCACTCGGTGTCACGCTCTCGATAACCTCGATCGATGGATCCGTTTGCCGCATTCGTGACCGGCTTGATCGCGATGCCCGAATAACAGACGGATGGCGCGTCCCGGATGAACCCAGGACGCGCCGTCCGCCGATCGACGAGCGCGGGTTGTGCGCTTCCTACGCCTCGGCGATGAATTCCCCGGCGACCCAGCCGATGGCGCCGCCAGTGAGCTCGATCTGGTACCAATCGTAGCCATCGCCGGTGCCGCTGGCCGGATAGCCGAGGACGGTGGCCTCGGCGCCGTAGGGGAGGACGTCGATGACGTTCCCGCCGAGGCCAGCGCCGTCGCGGAGGTTGAGCCAGTCGGTGTTGACCACGACGGCGGCGCCGATCTCGATGAGGCCGCCGCCACCGCCGCCGTCAGAGAGGAACTCCCCGGCGACCCAGCCCAGGGTCACGCCCATGGCGTCGACCTGGTACCAGGTATAGCCGTCGGCGCTGACCGGCCCATCAGAGATGAACGCTTCGTAGCCGTAGGGCAGGACGTTGACGACCTCGCCGCCAAGACCCGGTTCGGCCCGGACGTTCAGCCAGTCAGTATTGACGACGACGCGGTCCCCGCCTGGGATGCCGCCACCGCCGCCGTCGGCCGTGGTCAGGTATCCGCCTGACACCCACCCGGTGTAACCGTGCGAGCCGGTGTCGAACACCACTTCGTACCACCCGTGGCCATCTGCTGACACCGGGCCTTCGTTGACCGTGCCGAGCATCCCGTCAGTGGCGACAAGGAGAACCTCCTCGTCCAGACCCGGCCCCTCGCGGACGTTCAGAGCATCGGTAATGACCACGACCCGATCGCCCGGCTCGAAGGTGAGACCACTCCTGGCGGCTGCCGGCGAAGCGGTCAGGCTCGTCAGGAGGGCGGCGCTCAGGGCGGCGGCGATGGCGACTATCATGATCGGCCGCGCGAACGGATTCATTATGCTTCGGATATTTCCCATGGTCTGCAATCCTTTGTGTCTACGATCTGTCAATGGATGGATCTACCGTCGAATCGTTGTTATGCGCTAACTGTGCAACCCTCCGTGAATGACATCCGTCAATCGACCCCGCGTCGGACCGATCTGCATTGTCGTGAACGCACGGGATTGCCGGACGGTTACGGCCACCCTGAGCCTGGTACGACCCTACTCCCGCACGCGCTGGCGCAGGCCGTACAC
>JBOGUE010000829.1:0-3624 GCA_050695955.1 Thermomicrobiales bacterium
CGGGAGACCTGGGGGTCGGCGGCGGTGGCGAGGTCGTAGACGAGGGTATCCGGGGTTAGCGGCTGAACCACGTGGTCACTCCTTCGATACGCGATGTCATCCGATCGGTCAGAGGTACTGTACCTGACCGGCAATCTGGTCTGGCTCCATGACTTTGTAGATCAAGAGCAGCACCTCGATCAGTTCGCCGATGGATCGAGCACGCTGGGCACAGTAGGCAATGCCGGCGTGGGGTTGCTGTTCGCGATGGAGTCGTAGGAAGTCTTTGTCGTGGGTGACAATGACGCGACCCGCCGCGAAAGCGTGTGCCAGGATCTCGGCATCGGGCGTGTTCAACAATCCGGCATCTCCAGCGGTCAGCACATCGACGCCCTGTCGCCGTAGCCCATGGGCTACGGCGTGCTGCACATGTTCATCAAACTGAAAACGGATGCTACTCACCCCGGAGCTGCTTCAGCTTTTTCTCCAGCGGTCCCTCGGGATATTGCTTGCGGAACTCGGCGACGAATGCCTCATCCGCCGCGATCTCTGCGTCAATTTTATCTCGATGGTCCCAATAGTAGGCGAGCGCCGCATGAACATCGGCACGGGTAATCGTCGGAACCTGTTCCAAGATCTCATCGACGGACATGCCCATCGTCTCGTGCCAGATTGCGACGTCCTGCACGCGGATGCGGTGGCCGGCGATGCGCGTCTTCGGCCCGCCTGCGCCCTCGACGATCTCGATGTGCTCTTGGCTGACGGTCACCATCGATCGACTCCTGTTTCTGGCCCGCACAGAGCGCGTCGGCCAATCATATCAGGATGGACCGTCGCGCCAACCAAGAGGCGACCGTGGACGTTATGAGATCATCCGCGGCGGCATGGGCCGGATGAGCGGAGAGGAGCAGCGTGTGGGTGGGTCGGACGGGATTGTGGGGCGGATCGAGCGGGAACTGGCGGGGTTCGCGGGGACGGTTGGGCTGGCGGTGAAGCATTTGGGGACGGGGGAGGAGATTCGGATCAATGCCGAGCGGGTGATGCCGACGGCGAGCACGATCAAGGTGCCGATCCTGATCGAGCTCTACCGGCAGATGGAACGGGGCAAGGTGGACCTGGGGCGGAAACTGGCGGTGACGGTGGAGACGCGGACGGTCGGCTCCGGCATCCTGCGCGAACTCTCCCTCGGCGTCGAATTGAGCGTGCATGACCTGGCGACGCTGATGATCGTGGTCAGCGACAACACGGCGACGAACATGCTGATCGACCTCGTCGGCATCGAGCGGGTCAATGCGACGCTGGCGGCGTTCGGGTTCGCGCGGACGCGGTTGATCCAGCGGCTCGACTTCCCGGCGATCGGCAAGGACGCGCACAACCTGGCGGTGACGACGCCGGCCGAGTTGATGGGAATCATGGAGGCGCTGGCGACCGGGCGCATCCTGAGCGACGCCAGCCGCGAAGGGATCTTCGAGATCATGCGCCGCCAGCACTACACCGGGCTGGTGCCGCGCTACCTGCCCTATTCCCCCTATGCCCCGGAGCATGGCGATGAGGACAACGGTCTGCGGATCGCGAACAAGACGGGCGGCTGGACCGACATGCGGGCCGACATGGCGCTCGTCGAGTGGCCGGGCGAGGGCGAACCGACGCGCTACGTGATCGGCATCGTCAGCGAGGGAAATCCCGACACGCGTTACTGGGCGGAAAACGAGGGCGACCGGCTGATCGGCCGCGTCTCCCGGATGGTCTTCGACCACTTTGGCGGCGGGGTGTTGGAGGCGCCGAAGCCAGAGCCGGCGGAGGCGACATCGGTGGTGGGGAACGACTGACCGCCGGCGAAACTCGCCGGCAGAAACGAAGTTGCGGTCGGCGTGGTGGCGTGCTACAAGGCACGCATCCACGCAATCTGGCGCAGGGCACTCTGGTCGTTCGGCACGATCGGCAAAAAGAACAGAGGAGGATCGGATGAAGGTGCAACCTGCCAGACGGATTCGGCTGACGACGCTGGCGATCATCGCCCGTTTGGTTCTTGGTCTCGGTGCATCGCTCTCGATACCCTCCGCCCGGGCGCAGGACGGCGAGCCGGTATCGGGCGGCACCTTGCGCATGTCCCTTAGCGAGGAGCCGGATCAGCTCGACCCGGCGCGCACCATCGAGCTGACCGCGAGCAACGTGATGGACAAGATCTACGACGCGCTGGTCTATTTCGAAGAGGACGGGCTGCCTCATCCGTGGGTGGCTGAGTCGTGGGAGATCAGCGAGGACAACCTGACCATCACCTTCACGATCCGGTCGGGCATCACGTTCCACGACGGCACCGACCTTGACGCGAACGCCGTGAAGTCCTCCTACGATCGCATTCTCGACCCGGCGATGGCCGCGCCCTACCGCGACTTCCTGGGGACGATGGAAACGGCCGAGGCGCCCGACGCATCGACCGTCGTCTTCACCTTCAGCGCTCCCTACGCGCCCTTCTTCCTCAACGGCGCCACGATTCCGATTGCCTCTCCGGCCGGCGTCGAGCAGTTCGGCGACGACTTTGGGCATAACCCGGTCGGCTCGGGACCGTTTATGTTCAGCTCGTGGGAGCCGGGGGCGAAAATCACGCTCGAACGCAACCCGGATTACGTCAACCATCGGGCCGACGACACGAACAAGGGTCCGGCCTACGTCGAGTTCATCGAGTACAACGTCATCTCCGAGGCGGCGACGCAGACGGCCGCCTTCGAGGCGGGCGAGCTTGACATCATCAACGCCCCGCGCGAAGACGTGGCGCGGTTGGCAGAGATGCCGACGGTCGAGATCGTCTCGCTGGAAGAGTCGAACAACATCAACTTCATCGAGTTCGCCAACAAGGCGCCGTACAACAATGAGTTCTTCCGCAAGGCGGTGGCATATGCCATCGACCAGGAGTCGATCGTCGAGATCGCCTACCTGGGCAACGCGACACCGAACCAGTGCCCGATCCCGATCGGGAACGCCGCCTACGACGCCGCGCTCTGTGCCGAGCACGGCTATACCTACGATCTCGACATGGCGCGGCAAATGCTGACCGAGGGCGGCTTCGTCGACTCCGACGGCAACGGCTTTGTCGAGGTGGACGGCGAGGAGCTGGAAGTCACCCTCTGGAGTTACTCGCCCTTCCCGGTCCAGGAGCGGACCATCGAGATCGTCCAGGCCGACCTGAACGAGATCGGCATTAACACCACCATCCAGACGATCGAGTTCGGGGCGATGCAGCCGATGCTGGAGAGCGGCGAGATCGGTTTCGACTACATGCGGTGGACCTTCGTCGACCAGTCGATCCTTTCGCAGCTCTTCATGTCGCCAGGTTGGGTGAAGCAGACGAGTGACCCGGAGCTCGACGCGCTGCTGGAGGTGGCCGACACGACGGTCGATCCGGAGGCGCGGCTCGCGGCGAGTCATGCGGCGATGACCTACGTCCTCGACCACGCCATCGTGGCCCCGGTCGTCAGCGACTGGGTGCAGGTGGCCGTCAATGAGAACGTCAACAACTACCACTGGGACGCCCTTGCCACCGAGCGCCTGAACGACGTGTGGCTAGCCGAGTAGGGGTCAGGAGTCAGGAGTCACGGGTCAGGGAGAGAACGCCTCGTCGTCCCCGACCCCTGACTCCTGACTCCT
>JBOGUE010000830.1:0-4047 GCA_050695955.1 Thermomicrobiales bacterium
TGCCCGCGGCATCCTCATTGACGAGACCGACGTTTCGTGTACCGTAGAGGGTGCGCCCGTCCGCGCGATGGCGTGTGCGGCCCAGTGCAGCCGCTCGGCGATACGGCAAAGGAGAACCTCCATGCACGCCCGGCATCTCCGTGCTCCGTTGGTTGTCGGTCTCGTCCTGCTCGGTCTCCTGGCCGTCGCGCCGGGATCTTCCCTTGCCCAGGACCCGCCCCAGGTCGGGATCGGGATCGGGATCACGGTCGCCGGGATTGGCGAGGCGAGCGCCCCGGCCGAAACCGCGCGGCTTCAACTCTTAATCGTAAGCGGTGATTTCTTCGGAGGCATGCCTGCTGAGGAGCTAGGCCCGGACGCCTCCCCCGCCGCTGAGGAGGTCGACATGGAGGCCGCGCTCGCCCCCATTGTCGATGCGCTCGTGGCAGAAGGTGTCGATGAGGCCGCGATCTCCATCGTCGTCAGCCCGATTGGCGGCGATCGCTTTGGCGGTGGCGGCTCTGCCGGTCGCCTCGACCTCAGCCTGGCCGACCCGACGCGGGAGAGCCTGAATGCTCTGCTGGCGGCTGCCGATGCCGCCGCGACGGACCAAGAGCTGCTGCTTACCCAGGTCGGGATTGCCTACGAGATGGAGGATTGCGCCGCCATCGAGCGCGAGGCCCGCCAGGCGGCCATCGACGACGCCCGCGCCCGCGCCGAGGTCCAAGCCGAGTTGCTCGGCGTCCAGATCGGCCCCATCACCGCCTCGACCGAGTCGCCCTACTTCGGTCCCTTCAGCGAAAGCGGATGCGGATTCACGGACGGCGGATCCTTCTACAGCGAGGGCTTCGGCCTTCCCGTCACCCTCCCGTCCTACGACCCCGGCGCCGCGCCCGAAGTCGAGGTCTACGTGGTGCTCAGCCTCACCTTCGCCATCGCCCAAGGCTAACAAATGGCCAACCGGGCGGAGCGACGTGCTCCGCCCGGTCAGTCGTCGGTGAGTTCCTCAACTGTCAACCCGGCGTCTCGCATGATCTGATGCGTCAGCCCTTTGCCGAGGCTGTGACCTTGATGTGCTGGCACCGTGGTCCGGCGCCCGTCTGGATGCTTCAGGATGACGTGGCTGCCGCTCTGTCGGGTGACCTCGAATCCGCGGCGCTTGAGGATTGTGATCATTTCCTTGGCCGTGAGCGCAGGCTGCTTTGGACTCATACCAGAACGCGGACTCGGGTCGCCTCGACCTCCTCATAGAGTGGATCCCCCGACTCCAGGCGATCCTGGACGTGGAGGCGAATCGCATCTTCGATCAACTCCAGTGCCTCTTGTTCCGTCTCTCCCTCGGTATAGCAACCTTGGAGCGCTGGACAGATCGCGACGAATCGCCCATCCTCATCTCGTTCCACAACCACGGTGTATTCGTACGCCTTCATCGCTTGATCCTTCCTCTGCTAGCGCTGACCCTATTATCGCTGTTCCAGCGCCTCGGGGTTGACCAGGATCGACGGGCGGTCGCCGCGGGCGCCGGCGAGGAGATTCTCGACCGCCATCTCCGCCATCTTGTTGCGCGTCGCCACCGAGGCCGACGCGATGTGCGGCACGACGATCGCGTTCGGCAACGAAACGAGCGGGTGATCAGCCGGCAGCGGCTCCGGATCGGTCACGTCCAGCGCCGCCCCGGCGATCTCGCCGCTTCGTAGCGCGTCCACCAGCGCATCGGTGTCGACCACCGGTCCCCGCGCCGCGTTGACCAGGATCGCCTCGCGCTTCATCAGGCCAAGCTCCCGCGCGCCGATCAGGTGTTGCGTCTCCGGCGTCAGCGCCACGTGGAGCGAGACGAAGTCCGACTCACGCAGCAGGTCGTCCAGGTCGCGAAACTCCACGCCCAGCTCGTGTGCCGCCGCTTCGTCCTGATACGTGTCGTAGGCGAGGATCCGCATGTCAAAACCGCGTCCTCGCTTCGCCACCTCCCGCCCGATCCGACCGAAGCCGGCGATGCCCAGTGTCGCGCCGTGCAGGTCCTGTCCCATCAACAACGTCGGACCCCAAGTCTGCCACGTCCCGGCCCGGACGTAGTCAACCCCCTCGACGATCCGGCGGGCGGACGCCATCAGCAAAGCGAAGGCAAAGTCAGCGGTCGTTTCGGTCAGCACCCCCGGCGTGTTGCTCACCATCACCCCACGCTCGGTCGCCGCCGGCACGTCGACGTTGTCGTAGCCGACCGCGAAGTTGCTGATCACCTTCAGTTGCGGCTCGCGGTCGAGCACCTCGGGCGTGATCTCGTCGGTCAGCAGCGTCAGTGCGCCGTCGCAGCCGCGCAGCAATACGTCCAGTTCCGCGGCGCTCGGCGGCATCTCGTCTTCCCACAGGCGCAGTTCGATCTCGCCTGCCGCCTCGGCCTGCCGCAGCAATCGCATGCCCCCGTCCGGGATGACCCGCGTCACCGCCACCCGCGCCGTCATCGATATTCCTCCGTTGGCTCGACCAGCAGCCGCCGGCCTCGTTTCGCATAGGCGCGTCAGCATACCCGATACGATCAACCTTGCCGCCTGGCCTCCTCGCATCCTTTGCCCCCCATGTATTTTCCCGGCACACCTTGACCTCCTCTTAACAGTTCGCGGCGTGCCGGGACGGGGCTAGTCAGACACTGTCCGTCTTGCCGCGCCGATCCCAAAACCTTCGACGCGAGGAGTACGTCCATGATCGAAGATGTGACCGGTGATCGGTCCGCACGGCTCTTGTTCTACTGCCACGACACCTACGGTCTCGGCCATCTGCGCCGCACCCTGACTCTGGCGACGCATCTGCATGGGCGGTGGCCGTCCACGTCGCAACTCATCGTGACCGGCTCCCCGGTGGCACAGTCCTTCCCCTACCCGCCTGGGACCGATTTCATCAAGCTCCCGGCGGTCGTCAAGACCGGCGCCGGTCGGTACATGCCGCGCTCCATCGCCACCTCGTTCGCCGCCGTGCGCGACATGCGTCGCGACATCCTCTTCAGCGCGGCCCGGCACTTCCAACCGGATGCCCTCTTCGTCGACCACGCCCCTGCCGGGCTCGACGGCGAGGCCGTGGCGACGCTGCGCTACCTCAAAGAGCGATCGCCGCGGACTCATCTCATCCTCGGCTTGCGCGACATCCTGGACGAGGCGCCGCGCGTCCGCGCAACCTGGCGGCGCGAGGGCATCCACGAACTCCTCGACGACGTCTACGACCGCATCCTCGTCTACGGCCAGCGCGACGTCTATGACGTCGTCGACGAGTACGGCCTCTCGCCGCGCGCGGCGGCGAAAACCCGCTACGTTGGGTACCTTCGCCGCGCGCCAAGCGTGCGACCCCGCGCCGACGTCCGCGCCGAGCTTGGCGTGCACGACAACCGCTTGGTCGTCGTCACCGCCGGTGGCGGCGGCGACGGGATCGAACTCTTCCAGTCGGTCCTCGACGCCATCCGATACGAGCCGGCAGCCGCCGCCTACGATTGGATGCTGGTCGCCGGGCCGCTCATGGCCGCGTCTGAGCTCGCCGCTCTGCGCGAACAGGTCGGCCCGCGCGCCGGCATTCACATCCTCAGCTTCGCGGAAGATATGGCCAGCTACCTCGGCGCCGCCGACGCCGTCGTCTCGATGGGCGGGTACAACTCCGTCTGCGAACTGCTCTCGCTCGGCTGTCTCGCCCTGATCGTGCCCCGCGTCCACCCCCGCCGCGAGCAATTGATCCGCGCCGAAGCCCTCAGCCAGCGCAATCTGATCCGCATGCTTCACCCGGACCGCCTCTCGCCCCGGCGACTGCTCACCGAGCTTGACCTCCTCGTCTCATCGCCGCGCGACGGGCTGGCGGTCGACTTCGATGGGCTTTCTCGGGTGGCTTTCGAGCTCGACGCGCTCTGGCGGGCGCAGCGGCCGATCGCGTACCCGACACCCTCGGCGGAGTGGCTCGCCCCCCTGCCAGGGGTCTCGACGGTCCCTGCCGTCGCCTAACCAACGGCCATTCGCGCCCGACGGGAGACCGCTGCCATGACGACGAAACCGCGCATCGCCTACATCCTGAAGATGTACCCCCGGTTCTCCGAGA
>JBOGUE010000831.1:0-6055 GCA_050695955.1 Thermomicrobiales bacterium
GGCTGGCGCCGCCCCCAACCGTGGAGTCTTGGAAGATAGCAGCGATGACGCTCGTACAATAGTTCATGCAGTTATATAATGGTATTCGATTGTTAGTGTGACAGTGACAGGAGAACTCGAATGGCAACGCAACAGCTTCGTAGGTCCGGCAACAGTTTGGTCGTGACTGTCCCGAAAGAGGAAGTCGAGCGGCTGGGGCTCGAAGAAGGACAGTACGTTGACCTGCAGCTGACGCCGCTTGAACTTCGTCCGAAACTGCCAAAGGATCTGCAAGAAGGGCTGGATCGGCTGTGGCCGCGACTGGAGCCTGCCCTCGAATATCTGAAGGATCGCTGAGGTGACGCGATGGCTGAGTGTTGCCGAAGTCGTCGCTCTCCATGAAGCAATCATGCGCCATATGGGATGGGCTCCGGCGCCGCTCCGTGACCCTGGCACGCTGGAGTCCGCGATCATGCGCCCGCAAATGGTCGCTCACTACGAAGGCGCCGATCTGATTCGGCAGGCGGCCTTGCTGGCCATTGGCATCTCCCAGGCGCAGGCCTTCCTCGATGGCAACAAGCGAACCGCCTATGCCGCGCTTGAACTCTTCCCGCACGTCAATGGGGTGGATTTGACCATCGCTCCACTGGAAATAGCCCGACACCTCGAACACATCGCCGAGGCGGAGGATCGGGAGGCAGCCGCCGCGGCATTCGAGGCATGGTTGCGGCAGGCGATTGCGGACCAGGGATGACGCTCAAACTTCCTCGCGCCAGAGCGGGTTGGTGAGGGCGAGGACGTTGCCGGCCGCGTCGACGATGTGGGCGCGCAGATACGCGGCGCGCGGCGGGAAGGGGAGCGGCAGCGTCCAGTCGCCGACCCGGATCGGGTAGGCGCCGATGCAGCCGGCGTCGGAATAGAGCAGCGCCGCGTGTCCCGCGGCATGCCCGGCCCGCAGGCGAACCCCCTTTTCGGTGCGTGTCAGATAGAGTTGTGGTCCGGCCGGCGACGTCGAGATGAAACACCGCCCCTGCCGTAGGCCATCGAGGATTGCCCCGGCCGATGGTTCGCCGTCAACGTGTACCCATACCGTCGGTTGACCGAGGCGAGGTCGCGGCAGTGGGCCAGATGCTTCGCCTTGCAGGAAATGGGTGTCGCTGCCGCCAAGAGCGACGACTCGTTGGCCGCGCCGTAGGTGCGCTTCCCAATGCGCAAGGCAGGCGCTGTTGAGGAATTGCCACGGTCCGTTCCAGACCTCCACCGCATGATAGCCAAGATCCACGCCGTACTCCCAGGGCGGACCAAACGGCCGCGGGTGGTTGACGCTGACGAAGCCGCCGGCCGCGGCGGCGGCCGCCATCTCCCGCGCCACCGCCTCCCCGTCCGGCAGCCGGAAGTCGAACCAGCGGGAAGCGCCCCAGACGTTCCAATGCCCGCCGTAGGTCGTGACTTCGATGCCGGGGATGAGGATCGGCAGACCCGGCTCGTCCGGTGCAACCGGCAGATTGGCCGCGTTATGGTCGGTGACGCCGAGGAAGTCCAGACCGGCCTCATGCGCCGCGGCCAGGACGTCAATCAGCCAGGAATCGCCGTCCGACGCCAGCGTGTGGCAGTGGAGGTCTCCTCGCAGCCAGCCGGGCTCTAACGAGGGCGGCGAGAGCTTGCCCCGATCGGAGAGAGGGGGCGGCAAGGGGGACGGGCGTTCGCCGATGGGAAGGTCAGGGTTGAACCAGAGTTCGACGCGGTAGTCGAGGCCGATTGGGCTGACCTTGTAGGGACCGAGCAGCACCTGCCACGTGCCGGACTCGATGGCGCCGGAGCGGTAGGGTGGCGTCGCCCACTCCTCGGCAACGGTGAATGCCAGTTTGTTGCTGCCGCTCCAGCCGCGAAAGCCAGGGCTGCCGGACTCGATCCCACGCTCATCGAAGAGTCCGATATCGAGCGTATTGCCGCCGCGAAGCTGGGGGTCGGACGGAATGCGGTCGGTGTAGTCGTAGCGGACGTGGAGCTGGAGGACCCCCGGCGGGACCTCGAACGACACGTGGCGATAGCGCCGCTCGTCGGCCGGCTCGAAGCGACCGGTCAGGACGAGATCGGCGGGCGTCGATGGAGACAGTACGTCCATTGGGCGAACTTGCCCCAATCACGATGGCGGAATCATCCAACGCGATCAGCATACCGTCATTTAGCTCCTGGAACGATGGATGCACGCGGCGTTGACGAGTCGTTAAGCGTTGACAGACAGCGTGCCACCGCCTAGACTCGCGCCAGATTCAGCGAACCCAGAGCGCTTTTCACCATCGTCCAGGCTCCCCGCGCGAGCCTGTGGTTCCCAAGGCTGCGAGCCACCGGCGGTGCTTTGTGAGTGAACGACCGATCCTTGAGATCAAGGATCTCCAGGTCCATTTCCCGACCCCGCGAGGGCCGGTCAGGGCGGTCGACGGCGTCAGCTTAACGCTGCACCCGGGCGAACGCCTCGGCCTGATCGGTGAGTCCGGCTCGGGCAAGTCGACAATCGCCCTGGCGGTGATGCGGCTAATCAAGCCGCCCGGCGAGATCGTGGACGGCGAGATACTCCTCGACGGGACCGATCTGCTGAGGCTCTCCGAGGAGGAGTTACGGCGGACCCGATTGTCCGAGGTCGCCCTGGTCACGCAGGGAGCGATGAACTCACTCAACCCGGTGATCCGGATTCGGCCCCAATTGATCGACGCCATGGAGGCGCATGGCATCAAACTCTCGAAACGCGACTACGACGAGCGACTGAGCGAGCTGTTTCACTCGGTCGGTCTGCGGTCGGAGGTGGCGGGCCTCTTCCCGCATCAGCTCAGCGGCGGCATGAAGCAACGCGTCTGCATCGCCACCGCCATCAGCCTGCGGCCCAAGGTGATCATTGCCGACGAGCCGACCAGCGCGCTCGACGTCGTCGTCCAGCGGCGGGTGATGCAAACGTTGCGCCGAGTGCAGCAGGAGCTGGGCGCGGCGATCATCCTGATCGGGCACGACATGGGGCTGATGGCCCAAGTCGCCGACCGGGTGGCGGTGATGCGCGCCGGTCAACTGGTCGAGGTGAACGCGGTGCGAGAGATCTTCGCCCGCCCCACGCATCCCTACACCCGTCTGCTCTTGGAAAGCCTGCCGTCCCTCGATCGCAAGGACATCCACTTCGCAAGTGCGATGGCCGGCGCGCTCGCCGCGGGAACAATGCATGCCGGAGACGACTCGTGAGCGGCCTCCCTGGTCCCAATGGGAACGCGGCGATGACTCCGCTGCTGGAGCTGCGCCACGTCACCAAGGTCTTCGGCGGCGGCACGTTTCGCAAGCAGCAGACGGTGGCCCTGCGCGACTTTTCGCTCGCTATTGACGGCGCGCGGCCGAGCATCACCGCCGTCGTCGGCGAGAGCGGTAGCGGCAAGAGCACGATGGCCCGCCTGCTGCTCGGGCTGGAGACCCCGACCGCTGGCGCGATGCTCTACAAGGGGAAGGACCTGCACCGATGCTCACGGGAAGAACGGCGTGCGTTCCGGCGAGACCTGCAGGCGATCTTCCAGGACCCGTTCGAGGTCTACAACCCCTTCTACAAGGTCGATCACGTCCTCACCACGCCGGTCGCCAAATTCCGGCTGGCCAAGTCGCGGGAGGAAGGGCGGCAGTTGATCGAGCAGGCGTTGCGGGCGGTCGGCCTGCGCCCCGAGGAGACGCTCGGCCGCTACCCGCATCAGTTAAGCGGCGGCCAGCGCCAGCGGACGATGGTCGCCCGCACGCTGCTCTTGCGTCCGAAGGTGATTGTCGCCGACGAGCCGGTCTCGATGGTCGACGCTTCGCTGCGAGTCACCGTTTTGGCCAATTTGCTGCAACTCAAACAACAGTTCGGCATCTCGTTGATCTACATCACGCACGACCTGGCCACCGCCTATCAGATCAGCGACCGTATCATCGTCCTGCACGGCGGGTCGGTGGTGGAGGCGGGCGACCCCGAGCAGGTCATCAAGCACCCCGAACACCCATATACGAAGCTGCTGATCGATTCCATCCCCCAGCCGGACCCGGACCGCCCGTGGGGTGACGACGTGCCGGACGAAGGCGTTAGGCGTTAGGCGTTGGGCGTTAGGCGTTGGGCGTTAGGCGTTAGGCGTTAGGAGAACGACGACGCGCGCGCCTCGCGACGCCCGACTTGCAAGAAAGGAGGCATCTACGGGTACTGAACGACACGCAACCCTTAACGCTAGCGACTCGAGGAGGAGGCGCATGAAACGGAAGCATCTGTGGTCGATCTTCGTGATTGTAGGCCTGCTTGCGACGGCGGCTGTCGCCCCGACGCGAGCGGCACAGACGGATCCGGCGCGCGAGGAAGTCCTCAAGGTCGCCATCGACGGCCCGATCCAGGATCCAACCAACTTCAACTTCATCGGGGGCGGCGTCAGCCGCTCGGGCACCGGGCTGCACCAGGTCGCCTACGAGTACTTCTTCTATTACAACCTGCAGACCGGCGAGTTCATCCCCTGGCTGGCCGAGAGCTACGAGTACAACGCCGACGCCACCGCCCTGACCGTCACGCTGCGTGACGGGGTGACCTGGAACGACGGCGTGGCGTTCACCGCCGACGACGTGGTCTTCACCTACGATCTCATGCGTGAGAACCCGTCGATGTCCTTTGCGGTGGAGGCGAGCGCGGCGGTAACCTCCGTCGAGAAGGTCGACGACCTCACGGTCACGTTCAACCTGACGACGCCCAACCCGCGCTTCCACCTCTACCGCGAAGGCTTCCCGGCCGTCGGCATCTGGGGCGCCGTCACCATCCTCCCCAAGCACATCTGGGAGGGGCAGGATCCCCTGGCCTTCAAGAACAACCCTCCGGTCAGCACCGGTCCCTATCGGCTGAAAGACGCCACCCAATCATCCGTGGTCTGGGAGCGCCGTGACGACTGGTGGGGCACGGCGGTCTTCGGGGTGACGCCGCCGCCGCGGGAAGTCCAGTTCCTCTATCTCGGCGAGGAGACCAATGTCGCCCTCGCCCTGGTCAACGACGAGCTGGACACGCCGAATATCGGCATCCTTTCAGCCGGCTCCTTCCAGGAGGTCGCCCGGCGCAACGAGAACATCCGCGCCTGGCAGACGGACGCCCCGTTCGCCTGGGCCGACCCCTGCCCGCGGGCGCTGATGGTTCAGAACGCCACACCGCCGCTCGACCAGCCGGAAGTGCGCCGGGCACTCTCCCACCTGATCGACCGGCAGTCAATCGTCGACCTGGCCTACGAGGGCACCACCGTGCCCGCCTGGGGCATCTGGCCCGAGTACGACGCCAACCTGCCGTACTTCGAGGCCATCGGCGATCTGCGAGAGCAGTATCCGATCGAGACCTACGACCCGGCGATGGCTGAAGAGCTGTTCAACCAGGCCGGCGTCGCGCCCGCGGACCTGAGCCTGCGGTTCCTGGTCAATGCCGACAACAACGAAGACATGCGGGTGACGACGGTGATCGCCGACCAGTTGATCGCGGGCGGCGTCGGGGTCGAGATTCAGCCGCTGAGCGGCAGCGCCCTCAACGACGCCACCCGCCTCGGCGACTACGACCTCAAGCTGAACGCCTTCTGCCCCGGCTACATCGTCGAGAACCTGGATCTCTTCCACAGCAAGAACTACGTCCCGCTGGGCGAGCTGGCGCCGTGGTACGAGCGTAATTCGTTCCGCTACCAGAACCCGGCGCTCGACACCATCGTGGATCAGATGTTCCAGGTTCCTCCCGATGACACGGCGGCGCTGACGCCGCTCTACCACGACGCCATGGAGATCTGGCTGGCGGACATGCCGGTGATCCCGATCGTGCAGGCGCCGGCGCTGGTGCCGTTCAACTCCACCTACTGGACGGGCTGGCCGACGGCCGAGGATCCCTGGAACATGCCGGTCAGTTGGTGGGCCACCTTCAATCTTGTGATCAACGGCTATCCGAGCCCGGAGACGGGCGAGTGGGTCGGCGGCATCAAACCGGCCACGTAAGCATTTGGCGACAGGCGACAGGCGACAGGAGAACGAACGCCGTAACTCCTGACGCCTGACGCCTGACGCCTGACGCCTG
>JBOGUE010000832.1:0-2314 GCA_050695955.1 Thermomicrobiales bacterium
CAGCCAGCGCGTGGTCGGCGCTCCATCGTGTTAGAGACGCGCCAGCCCACTTGAGCCAGCCGCTCGGCATCCCTCCGAAACTCATCCGGACTCTCATAATCGTTGGACCAAACAATGGGGGCAGGTCACCGGACCATCGTTTCGTGGCTCTCGTACATCCATTCCTCCCCCAGAACGATCGTCTTACCTCCCGAGCACAGTCCGATGCGCGGTCCGCTGCCTCGCCACATTGCCGCCGATTCCTCCACACAGAGGATGCGACGGATACATCAATCGTCAACGTCAATCTATCAGATTCGGGCTAGTCATGGAACACATTCCCGGATCACCACAAAGCATTGGTGGTAGCAATTCCCCACAATAGACAATCGTGCCTACTCGCTTTCGACGGACCATTCACACAATGAATCGGCAATTCCCATGATGTGTCGCGCGGTGGCGTCTGGCAGGATGTGCATACCTTGGGGACAGATGGGGATTTGCTGGTCGGGTGGCCGGTCAGCGGGTGGACAGGGCACGTGAAAGGGCCGAGCATGGACAGGCATCGCGGGACTTCCTCGCCGTCCGATGGCTTCTCGCGGCGGACGACGCTACGCTGGATCGGCGGGGGTGGGCTGGCGGCGACGATGGCGCTGCTGGGGCCGGGCGGTGGCCAGGGCGCGGCGGCGTCGGTCGCGGAGAACGAGGAGATCGCCCGGCGGCTGGTCGAGGCGGTCAACTCGCGCCAACTCGATGCGATCGACGACGTGATCGCCGAAGACATCCTGATCCACGTCGCCCTGCCGCTGGTCCCGCCCGAGACGCGAGGCTGGGAGGCGGGCAAGCGCAACCTGGCGGCGATCGTGACCGCGCTGCCGGATGCCACCCTGACGCTCGACGAGGTGATCACCGCCGAGGACCGCTTCGCCCTGCGTGTTACGTTCGAAGGCAGCCATTCCGGGGACGTCCTGGGTGTGATCCCGACCGGCAAGGCGGTCTCGATCACCGGCATCTACTTGGCGCACGTCGAGGATGGCAAGATCGTCGAGGCGTGGCTGCTTTACACCGCGCCGCCCTGGGTGCAGCTCATCGGGGCGCAGGACCCGGCGGCCGGTGCGATTGCGGCGAACGAGGAATTGGCCCGGCGGATTTTCGCCGCGCTGAACGCGCGTGATCTCGACGCCTTGCAGGAGGTCATTTCGGACGAGGTCGTCGTCCATACCCGCCTGCCGGGACCGCTGGCGATCACGGAGCCGGGGTTGGCGGCAGCGGCGGCAAGCCTTCTCGGCATCGTTACGGCGCTGCCTGACGTCCAGCTCACGCTCGACGAAGTGATCGCCTCGAACGATCGGTTCGCCGTGCGCGGCACGCTCACCGGAACCCACACCGGCGAATTCGGCGGCATCGCGGCGACCGGCAAGCCACTGACATTGACCGGGCTGCACCACGCCCACGTCGCGGACGAGAAGGTCGTCGAGGTCTGGAGCATGTACAGCGGCCCCGCGTGGGTCGATGAACTGGCGCCGGCCGCGGCCGCGGCCGGCGTGGATGTGGCGCGGGCCACGCCAATTGCCGCCGGCACGCTCGACGACTTGCTGGCGCTGCCCGGTGTGATCGCGGCGCTCGAGTTCGCGGCAGACGGCACGCTCGGCGAGTACCGCTCGAAGATTGACGTGCCGGTGACGGAGTTCGAACAGACGGCCGGGTTGATCGCCACCGCGAACACCTTCCTACCGGCGCTGCTGACACGCTATAACGAGCTCAGCTCGTTGGAGTGGGACACGCCGCGCTGGCTCGTCTATTCCAGCGACGCCTGGACCGCGGCCTTGGCAGGGAACAGAGCGGTGTTGGCAGAGACGGCGGCGGTTGACTTCAACCAGCTCTACGGCGCGCTCGCCGGCGCTCGCTAGCGGGCAGGTAGCCGTGTTGATGCGATCTTCGTTCGGCGCGGGGCGCGAGCCGGCCGCGCCGCAACCCGGTGTCCCGGTTGCAGTTGCGGTTGCAGTTGCACCGCGGATCAACCGCGAAACGGTGCTGGTTTTCGGCTGGGGCCGGGCGCTGTTGCTGCACCTGGCGCATCCGCTGGTGGCGGCGGGGGTGGCGGACCATAGCGCCTTCTTGGGCAAGCCGGGGGAGCGCTGGCACCGGCTGTGGCGGACAGTCGAGGCGCTTGCCGCGCTCGCCAACGGCACAACCGAGGAGGCGATGCGGGCGGCGCGGAGCGTCAACGCCCGGCACGCCCGGGTCCGAGGCCAACTGCGCGAGGCGGCAGGCATCTATCCCGCCGGCGCCGCCTACTCCGCGTGCGATCCCGATCTGTTGCTGTGGGTCCACG
>JBOGUE010000833.1:0-5685 GCA_050695955.1 Thermomicrobiales bacterium
CAGCAGGTTCATCTGGCACAGCAGGTACGGCAGCGGCTTCGGCTCATACCCGTGCAACGTCTCGCGTTGCAGCATCCGCCGCGCCTCGATCGTCTCCGCCTGCGGCCGCAAGTGCTCAAACGCCTCCACCAAAAACCCGCCCGTCCCCGCCGCCGGGTCGAGCACCGTCTCCCCGATCCGCGGATCGAGCGCCTTGATGATCAACCGCACCGCCGCCCACGGCGTATAGAACTCCCCCGAATCCTCTGCCGCGTCCCGCATTTCCCGCAACATGCTCTCGTAGAGCGCGCCGAGTGTGTGAATCTCCTCCGACGACGTGAAGTGAATCTCGTTGACCTTGTTGATCAGGTCCCGCAGCAGATACCCGCTCTGCATCCGGTTCGTCACGCCCCGAAAAACGGTCGCAATCACGTCCCGCCGGTCCCCGCCGTCCACCCCTGCAACCCTCACGGGTAGGCAAACAGCCCTGGCCCCGCGTCCCGTCCGGCCGCATCGCCTCGTCCTGGTTGACGAACCGAATCAGGTCGTCCCCGGTAATCCCACCCGGGTCGGCCGCCCAATCCCGCCACCGATACGGCTCCGCGATCGCTCTTCGCGGCACGGCCAGTATACGGTCCGCACCATCGCCACTGTTTGAACCGGACGCCGGCGCGTGCGTCACAACGCTGCCAAAGCAACCATGAAGGCTGCTTTACACGATTGTCGGATTTCTCCTCAGCATTCGGAATAGTCAGACTACGTCGGTCGGACACGGAAGCGGGAGCCTCTGCTGCAATAGGTTTGAACGCAGCATCGTGGGACTTCGCCTTCCCGGTCTAACCAAAAGGCACTAGAATGGGGCTGCGCCCCTGCAGTCGGGGAGGACGTATGGTCGTTGCAGAGCGAGTGCAAGAGAAGATCGCCGGTCGCATTTCCGATGATGATTTTCACGCCGTTCAACGCGGTTCGATTCATGACTCCATAGAGCTCTTCTCCGGCGCTGGCGGACTTGCGCTCGGAACTCACCAAGCCGGTTTTCATCATCGCGTGTTGTTGGAATGGAACCCCGACGCGTGCAAAACCATCAGAGCGAATGCGGCCGCGGAGTCGATTCCAGGGATTCGGTCTTGGCATGTGCTTAGGGCGGATGCGCGTGACGTAAACTTCACCGCATTCGGTCCTGTCGACCTCATCGCGGGCGGTCCGCCCTGTCAACCATTCAGCATTGGCGGCAAGCACCAGGGGATGGGCGACACCAGAGACATGATTCCGCAGTTCGTTCGTGCGGTCCGGGAACTAGCGCCGCGCGCCTTCATCCTCGAAAATGTACGTGGACTCCTGCGAACCACCTTTCGCTCATACTTCTCGTACGTTCTACTTCAGCTTGCTCACCCAACAATCATCGCTCGCGACAGCGAATCGTGGGATGAACACCTGAGACGACTCGAAGACCATCATACGAGCGGTCGGGACAGCGAACTCCATTACAACGTCGTGTTTCGCTTGCTGAACGCCGCCAATTACGGAGTACCTCAGACGCGAGAACGCGTGTTCATCGTTGGATTCAGGTCAGACACCAAGATCGAGTGGCATTTTCCCGAACCAACCCACGGCAGAAATGCACTCTTGACCAGCCAATGGGTCACGGGAGACTACTGGGAGCGACATGATCTTGCGCCGCCCCAGCAACCTTCACCTTTGCTGGCCGCGCGCGGCATGGGGCCAGTTTCACTGCCGTTGGTCCACAGGCAACCATGGCGCACCGTGCGGGACGCCATCGCCGACCTCCCTGAACCACGAACAGACCGCGACGAGATCGATGGATGTACGAACCACCGATTGAGACCAGGTGCGCGGACCTACAAGGGGCACACTGGAAGCCCGCTCGATTGGCCCTCAAAAACGCTGAAAGCCGGAGACCATGGGGTGCCTGGCGGTGAGAATATGATCGCATTCGCGGACGGGACAGTGCGATACTTTACCGTGCGAGAGGCCGCGCGGGTGCAAACGTTTCCAGATGCTTGGCATTTTGAAGGCGCTTGGTCTGAAGCCATGCGCCAACTTGGCAACGCTGTTCCCGTAACGATTGCCAACGTCATCGCGGAGAGCGTCGCGGAGTGCCTCGATGGTAACGACTCAGCACACCGGATACGATCCTCGTGATGTAGGCGAGTACAACCCGTCTGATCTCGCAAACCTCGTGCGCTACTGCGTCCAAGAACTCATGGATCGTCGTCCATTTCCCCTCCCCTTGCCTGGTCCTTTTCCAGGTGCGGGCATCCATGCTTTGTTCTACCGCGGTGATTTCGGACCCTACCAGCACCCGCTGATCAAATCACCCGATGCCAAGCGCCCTATATATGTTGGCCGGGCTCGACTCACGAAAACCTCCGGACCGCGCCCGCTCTTCGGTCGACTGCGCGATCACACGAATTCCATCGCGGCGGCCGACAATCTCCGGCTTGAGGATTTTCGCTGCCGCTTCCTCGTGTTACATCCACTATGGGTGTCAACGGTTGAGGACCTGTTGATTGAGCACTACTCCACCTTGTGGAACGATGTACTCGAAGGGTTTGGCGTGCATGATCCGGGAGGAAAACGGCACGGAGGCGAAATGCCGATGTGGGACATTCTGCATCCCGGTCGCTCCCACGTCCAGAAGATGATAGATCGGGGCGCGTCAGTTAGGCCCGTCGAAGAGATCGTCGATCTTATCGAACGCTACTGCCTCACACACAATCCGCCAGCCAGCACCATCTCGTCAGAAGAGGTCGAAGTTGCTTCCCGTGCCGACAAACACGGCTAGTCTCGCGACGTCGAGTGAGCCGTCTATCGAGCTGAGCGAACAGGCGATCCGGCGTGTTCGTCGCCGCCTCCGTTCTTGGGGCAGGCGTCACTATCGAGACTACACGTGGCGATCTGAATCCGATCCTTGGCTTACACTGGTCGCGGAGTTCCTGCTCCAACGAACTCGCTCCTCCCAGGTGGAGCCGATCTTCCGCGACTTCCGTACCCGCTATCCTGCCGCCGCGGATCTGGTGCGTGCCGGTCCTGATGCCGCACAGGCTGTCACGGCGGGGCTCGGCATTCATTGGCGTGGCCCGCTCCTCTACCGGCTGGCGATCGCGGTTGTGGAGAACGGAGGCATCCCGCCTGAGAGCCTGCACAAGCTTGGTCAAATCACGGGTGTCGGTCCATACACCACCGCGGCGTGGCTGTCGCTCCATCGCGGGCAGCGGGCCGTCATCGTCGACAGCAACGTCTTCCGTTGGTTGGGCCGGATGACTGGTCGCCCGTACCAACGCGATCCTCGCCACATTCATTGGGTGAACGAGTTGGCGGATCAGTTGACACCTCAGCGTGCCTTTCGGGAGTACAACTACGCGGTACTCGACTTTACGATGTCCATTTGCACACCGCGTGAACCACACTGTCCTGAGTGTCCGCTTCGTAGAGACTGCGAGTTTGGTCGCCGGAGCAGATCACCTCGCTAACCCGGCCCTTTCCGCAGCACATCAACACACCTCTTGACAAATGAGATCATGTGTTCTAATCTGCGGAACAAGCGGCACATCCGGCATGAGGGTGCGGGCCTGGGCAGCGCCTCACCTCGCCCGGGACGATATCCCGTCATCCCTATCCCGGCTGGAAACCGCCGGTCACGCGGCTGGCTGCCGCCAACAGTACCCCCGCCCGCCCAATGATGCTGGTCGGCCGGGCCGCGGCTCATCACCGCACCGCCAACTCGGTTACGTGATTAATCTGATCAAGCAGGCGACCGCTGTAGGTGCGGTTCGCGAACCACCCGCTTCAGCTTGTCCACGTGGCAAGCGGGACAAGATGGCCAACCTGGACAACCACCCCGCCGCCCTACTCCTCCGGCTCCACCACCGGCTCCGCCCTCGCCGGTACCCGCACATCATCACGTTCTCCCGAAAACGGCGACTTCAGCCCGCCGCGGGCAACGTCGCCCAGCCAGCGCAATGGGTTGCGGCGGCCGACGCCCCGCGCGTAGTCGGCGGTCGCGGCGGCGGGGTCGAGGTCCCGGCCATATTGCTCGCGTAGCGCCTCCCGGTGCGCCATTACCCACAGGTAAATGTCCGCCTCGGTACGGTCGGGGAACCGCCGCGTGATCCCGCGCTGGCGGGCCACCTGGATGATCGGCAGGTAAATCTCGTCGTACCAGCGGCCGGACGCCTCATCTGCGCCGACCGGCCGCCCCAGCTCGCCGCTCCACCATTCCCGGTGCTCTTCGATCTGCTCCCAAATCTCGTCGTAGCGACCGAGCGCCGTTGGGCGGATGTCGTGCTCCGGCCGCAGCTTGTCTAGGTTCGTCCGCCGCAAAAACTCCGCGTATTCGACTTGCAGCAAGAGCTCCTTCGGCGTCATCGAGGCGTAGAGCGGCACGCGGATGTGGCTCTCGATCACCTCCGCGTCGATGAACTCGACCCCGCGCTCCCGCGCCACCGACGCCCGGTGATTCCCATCCTTGACGAAGTAGACGTCCCCCACCTTGTAGAGCTGGATCGGCGGTAGGCGCACATCCTGGTAGTAGGCGCGGTCGACGTTCTGCCACCGCCCGCGCGTGTAATTGTGGCGCGGTAAAAACGCGCGGTCGAAGTCGTGGAAGCGGTCCACGCTGCCCACGATCTTGTCCACCGGCACCGTCTGGAAACCGCGATAGCTCTCACCCTCCGGCGAATAGCGGCTGCGTATTTCGTGGTACGGGATCAGATCGTTCCGCCGGCGGCCGAGGACGGCGAGCACGTCATGGAAAAACGCCCGGTGGCGCGCGCGCTCGAAGTCGGCTCGGACCTTGTCGTCGTACATGCGATTGGCTCCGGCATCGGACGCGAGGATTCGGCTAGATCGGCTCAGTTGACGACGAGGTCGTGACGATGTCCGCCCGTTCGCCGGCGGCATGCGTGGCGCCGAGAGGATCGAGCTCGATGTCCAGGACCCGGTACGGATAGACGTTGATCACCGCCGTCTCCGCGAAGGTCGCCTGGTACGGCTCGCTCCGGTCGTAGAGGTGGACGTGCCCGTGCAGGTGGTAGGTCGGCCGGAACCATCGCAAGAACCGCCGCATCGCCACGAACCCGCGGTGCGGCTTGTCCTCGCGGTCGTTGACGTCGCGCGGTGGAGCGTGGGTAATCAGCACGTCGAGCGCGCGGCCATAGCGCAGTTTGTTCCAGAGCAGCCGCGGCGCCATGCGGTAAATCATGCCCATCATTTGCCACTCGGTGTATTGCGTCTCTTCCCCGTCGCAATAGCGGGGCGAGCCGGGGAGTCCGGCCAGAATCAGCCCGGTAACGTCGTCGCGCCGCACCTTCCCACCGAGGTCGATGCAGCCCATCGGGTCGTAGTGCTTGCCGCTCTCGCCCTTGCGGGTCAACTCCTCCAAGTGATTGCCGAGGACAAAATACACCGGCCGGTCGAGCGCATCGACCAGGAATTCCAAATAGCTCGCGGGGATATCCCCACAGCCAAAGACGATCTGAATATCCGGCATCCGCACGCGCAACGTCGCGCTATGGATGCGGGGGTCGATCTGATCGGAAACGGCAAGCGCGCGGATCGCCATCGATTCCCTTGCCTGTCCACGAATCCGCCGCCTCACGGGTCCGGCAGCAGCATTAAGGGTACCTCATGGCGGCAAGGTCTCGGATGCACGCTGCCCCGGCGTCGTAGGGGAGGGACCTGCGC
>JBOGUE010000834.1:0-5174 GCA_050695955.1 Thermomicrobiales bacterium
GGACGCGGGTCTTGCCGGAGCCGGGTCCGGCCACGACCAGCACCGGGCCATCGACGGCGAGCACGGCTTGTTGCTGGGCGTCGTTGAGGCCAGCGAGGAGCTCGGTCTTGATGGCAGCGGTGATGGAGTCCAAGGGGCGTCGTGTGCTCCGGGGCTGGCGGGCGCAACGCGGGTCGGCGGAAGTCTAGCATTGGCGGTTGGGGAGTTTGGCCTCACCCCCCTGCCCCGCCGCCCAGAGGGCACCCGGCCCGTGGGACACGGGAGAGGGGGAGTATGTCCCGCGCCTGCGGCGCGCTCCACATCGCCATCGCCCCGTTTTGATCTGTGTTGCCCTGAGGGTGAGAGGTGGTTGCGGGGTGCGATTTGGGCCTGAATGATCCGTCTCGCTGCTTCGTCTGATTGACGGGTTGAGGCGGGGTTGAGTACCATTCTGACCACAATCTGCCGACGTAGCTCAGAGGCAGAGCAAGGGACTCATAAGCCCTTGGCCGGTGGTTCGATTCCACCCGTCGGCACCACACGATGATTCCCCACGGAAATGACACGTCGATGAGCCGTCGAAGACCTGACGCCGATGTCAAGATCGGCGTCCACGTCGGTTTCGAGCAACGGCTGCTCGCGCGGCTCAAGCGCCACTTCGCTGCTCGCAGCCTCATCGTCGTCGGTTTCTCCGGAGGCGCCGACTCGCTCGCGCTTGCCGCCGCCCTTGCCCGGGTGACGCCTTTGAGCGGCGCTTCCGTTGAACTACTGCACGTCGATCACGGGTTACGTGCTTCCTCGGGCGAGGAGGCAGACCACGCGCGCGAATTGGCGGCCTTCCTCGGCATGCGATGTTCGACTGCTAAGGTTGATGAGCGCCGGCTCGCGGCGCATGTCGGGGTGGGCATTGAAGAAGCGGCCCGCCGTGAGCGCTACCGCATTTTCGCCTCAGCGATTCGGGCGAAGGACGGTGCGGCTGTTGCCCTTGCACACCATCAGACCGATCAAGCCGAGACGGTCCTGCTCCACCTGTTGCGTGGGAGCGGGGTCCACGGTGCGGCAGGAATGCAGGAACACATGCACCTGACCGTGCCCTGGTGGGAGGACGCGGACGCACGCCCTACGGTTCGTTTACCAGTGTGGCGCCCCATGCTTGGTGAGTCCCGCGACGAGGTACGAGCGTACGCTGCAGCACTCGAAGTCAGGCCGAACGAAGATTCGAGCAATGCCGATACGTCCTACCGGCGAAATGCCGTTCGGCACGAGGTGCTGCCTGTTCTGGAGCGTGTATCCCCTGGATCGACCGCGGCACTGGCGCGATACGCTCACCATTCATCGCAGGCTGACGATCTGCTCCAGAGCCTGGTCGCCGCCGAGTTCAAACAGGCACGTCTCGACGGCAACAAACTGTGTGCAGATGCAATCAAACAAATTCATCCCGCACTAAAACGCGCGCTGATCCATGCTTGGCTCACGTCGTTCCGGATCGAACCCGGCGCCGAACGTGTGGACGCGGTGCTCGACTTGCTCGCGCGTCCTCGGCGAGATCGTCGCATCGAAGTTGGTCGCGGACTTTGTGTCACGATCAACGATGGACAAGTTGAGGTCGGTGACTGTGCCGACGCTGCAGGTTCCGCGGCCGTGCCGTGACCGCTTCACGAAGACTCGTATTCCAACCGTCTTCTTGGACGCGTACACTTTCTATGGCGCTGGCGATTCGGAGAGATGAAATCGCTCAGGCGGGCGGGCGTCAGGCGGGCGTCCGTAAAATAGACGGGAAGGAGCTCTGCGTGAGTGGTATTGAGCGTCGGGCGGAAGGCGTTGCCCGTGTGCTGATCGAGGAGGATGCCATTCGGGAGCGGATCAAAGTGCTTGCGCGGGAAGTCGACGATCTCTATCCAGATGAGCCACCACTGATGGTCGGTGTTTTGACCGGCGCCGTGACGTTCATGGCGGATTTGATGCGGGCGATGTCGATACCGGTCGCGATCGACTTCATGGCTGTTTCGAGTTACGGCGCCAGCACGCAAACGTCCGGCATCGTGCGGATTCTCAAGGACCTCAATGAAGAGATCGAGGGGCGAAGGGTCCTCGTCGTTGAGGATATTGTCGACAGCGGCCTGACTTTGCAGTACTTACTCGACGTGCTGATGCGGCGGAACCCGACGGATGTGCGCGTGGTGGCGCTTCTGAAGAAGGAGAAGCGCAGTGCGATCGATGTTCAGGTGGATAAGGTGGGATTTGCAATTCCAGACGAATTCGTCGTCGGATACGGATTGGACTATGCCGGGCGATACCGGAACCTACCGTACGTCGCCGTGCTTGACCCCTCTGTAATCTCAGCGAAATAGGCGCGATGCTATACTCAGAGCCGCGTCGCCAGGCCCTTCAACGTGGGTGCGACAAAAAGCTGGGCCCGTAGGCGGCGGGAGGATTTCGAATGGGCGATTTGAAGCGGTTTCGAAGTAGTGTCGTATGGGTCATCCTCATCGTTGCGGTCATTGCGCTCTGGTTCATTGTGGTGAACGGAGACGACTCGACGCAGACGAAGGACTTTAGCGCCGTCGTCGAGGAGATCAAAGCGGGTGAGGTCCAAAAACTAGAACAGTCGCAGGACAGCGACAAGATCCAGGTGATCTACGAGGCGGACGATCGCGCGGAAGCGCAAACGATTTTGCCGCCAGACACCAATCTGCTGGAGGCGCTCGCCCGCTACAACATCGCGCTCGACGAAGTCCAAATCGAAATCAAAGAAGGGAGCCGTTGGGGAGGCTTGCTCAGTGCGCTGACATTCCTTTTGCCGACGCTGTTCCTGATAGGCATTTTCGTCTTCATGATGCGACAAGCCCAAGGGAGCAACAATCAGGCGATCTCCTTCGGTAAGAGCCGAGCGCGACTCTTTACGGGCAACAAGCCTACGGTCACGTTCGCCGACGTTGCGGGAGTTGACGAGGCAAAAGAAGAGTTGGCCGAAGTCGTCGAATTTCTCAAGTATCCCGATAAGTTCCAGGCGCTCGGGGCACGCATCCCCCGTGGCGTCTTGCTCGTCGGCCCGCCGGGTACCGGCAAGACGCTCCTGTCACGCGCTGTCGCCGGCGAGGCGGGCGTACCATTCTTCAGCATCTCGGGATCAGAATTCGTCGAAATGTTCGTTGGCGTCGGCGCGAGCCGCGTCCGCGATCTCTTCGATCAGGCAAAAAAGAGCGCGCCGTGCATCGTCTTCGTCGATGAGATCGACGCGGTCGGCCGACAACGTGGCGCCGGTCTCGGCGGCAGCCACGACGAGCGCGAACAGACGCTCAACCAAATCCTGGTCGAGATGGATGGGTTCGACAGCAGCACCAACGTCATTGTCATTGCCGCGACCAACCGGCCAGACGTGCTCGACCCCGCGCTACTCCGTCCGGGACGCTTTGACCGCCAAGTCATTCTCGACCGGCCCGACATTCAGGGTCGGCGTGCCATCCTCGATGTTCACGCCCGTGGCAAACCGCTCGAGGATGATGTCCTTATCGAGAACCTGGCGCGGCAGACGCCGGGCTTCTCCGGCGCCGACCTGGAAAACCTTGTCAATGAGGCGGCAATCCTGGCCGCTCGCCGCAACAAGAAAACCGTCGGTCGAGACGAACTCACCGAGGCGATTGATCGGGTCATTGCCGGTCCTCAGCGCAAGAGCCGGGTGATTTCTGAGCGCGAGCGCATGATGACGGCCTACCACGAGGCCGGTCACGCGCTGGTGGCCCGTATGCTGCCGCATTCGGATCCGGTGCGAAAAGTGTCCATTGTCGCGCGAGGAATGATGGGCGGTTACACCCGCGTCGTTCCCGATGAGGATCGGCTCTTCAAGACGAAGCGGCAGTTCGAGGACGAGCTCGCGGTCTTCATGGCGGGGCACGTCGCCGAGTCGCTTGTTTTTGAGGAACAATCGACCGGCGCGGCGAACGACATTGAACGGGCGACCATGATCGCGCGGCGGATGGTGACGGAGTTCGGCATGAGCTCGAACCTAGGACCCCTTGCCTTTGGCAAGAAAGACGAGCTCATCTTTCTCGGCCGCGAGATCAGCGAACAGCGGAACTACAGCGACGAGGTTGCATACCAAATCGACCAGGAGATACGAACGCTGATCGACACGGCGCATCTACGCGCGCGCGATGCGCTGACGGAACACTTTGCCAAGTTGGAATCCATTGCCGAGCTCCTCATCGCGAACGAGACGATCGAGAGCGAGGAACTCGAAGCACTCTTCGACTCACCGCGGCCGGCGCCCGATCTCGTAGGGCCGCCATCCGGTCGACCAGCGTCATTAGCGCAAGAGACACAGGGCGTGGTGGCGGAGCATCCCATTGCGGAACGGCCGGAGCGTGAGATACCGCCGGCTGGCGCTGGACAGCTTCGGCCGCAGCCAGCGGACTGAGCGAGTTAGTCTCTTCGAGGGTTTGAGTGCCAAACGCGGAGTGCGGCGTCTACCGCACTCCGCCGCTGTTCTGCGCCTCTAACAAAAAGCATCCGGCCGTGTGGCCGGATGCGTCCTCGTGGTGGAGGCAGGGGGACTCGAACCCCCGACCTCTACAGTGCGATTGTAGCGCTCTCCCAACTGAGCTATGCCCCCACGGGCGACAGCGTGAAGTATACGAGCACCAGAATGGGAGCGTCAATCCAGCCGGTCTACGCTCCACGCGAGCGTTGGCCGGTCGGTTATGCTACTCGCGCGGTACGAACCGTCATTTGACAGGGCAGCAGAGGAGGATCTCCCCGATGTCACGTATGCTGAAACGCGGACCTGGCCGCGGCCAATTGCGGATTGTCGTACTCGCGATGCTCCTCGCGTGGTCCTCTGTTGGCATCGGCCTCGGTTTCGATCGGGTCTCGGCTCAGGACTCGAGCGTGATCAGTTTTGCCTTTTGGGGTGATCCGGCCGAAGAGGCCGCATATCAACTGGTGATTGACCAGTTCGAGGAAGTCCATCCCAACATTGACGTCCGAGCTACGTACACCCCAGATCAAGGCGACTACTACACCAAGACTGCAACGTCGTTCGCTGGCGGCGACCCGCCGGACATCTTCCTCATCAATTTCCGCGAGTACGCGCAGTTCGTCGCGCGCGGCGCGCTAGAGCCGATCGGCGACCTCCTCGTCGAGCGCGGGACGGAACTCGACGACTACTACGAGCCCCCGCGCGAGTCGTTCACCCT
>JBOGUE010000835.1:0-8472 GCA_050695955.1 Thermomicrobiales bacterium
GTCGTAGGAGATGAGGGTTTCTTCCTCGCCGTCCGGTGAGCAGCGCACCTTCAGCCCGACCTCCGCGGCGTCACCCGGCGCGAACTCGGCGATGATTTCGAGGGCGTCGCCCCGGTCTCCGTCCAAGGCGCCGAGCGTTTCCGGAGTGAGTTCAATGCCCCCGAGGCGTCGATGTGCGCGGCGCAGCGCTTTCAACTCCGGCGCGGGAACCATACCGAGCGTGCCGTCGGGAAGCACGGAGAGGATGCGCGGCAACGACATCACGCCCGACCAGCCGGCGGCGCGCTGTGCCTGCTGGCCGCGGCCTTCCCGCAGCCAGCCGAACATGATGCGCCGGCCCTTGTCGTCCGCGAAGACCTGCGGTGCGTAGAAGTGCCCGCCGGCGTCGATGATCCCCTGCGCGTGGGGGGTAAACCGGTGGTTCGCGTAGGCGCCGACCATGTAGGCGGCGTAGTGAACGCCTTTGTCGTCCATGACCGATACGACCAGGGTATGTTTATCCGCCAAGGCAAAGAAGGCCGGGCATTCCCACATCTGCCCCGTCCAAAGCGGCTCAGTCTGGTCCTTATCTCCGACGTAGAGCGGGTGCAGATACTCCCAGCGGACGAGATCCTCCGACCGGTAGAGGAGGGCGGTACCGCCGATGCACGTGATGCCGGCGCCGACGACTTGATACCAGACGCCGGCTTCGTTCCAGACCGAGTGGTCGCGGAAGGCCACAAGGTCGAGATCGTGGGGCGGGGAGGCGATGACCGGGTTGGCGGCGTGTTTTTGCCAGGTGAGCAGATCGTCGTCGCGGCTGGTGGCGATGCAGGGCAACTGCGCCTTGCCCCGGACACCCGTGTAGACGATGGTCGCTACGCCGTTGTGGTCGACCGCGCAGCCGGAATAGCAGCCGTCTTGGTCGGGTCCGCCGGGCGTCGGCGCGAGCGCGACCGGTCGATCGCTCCAGTGCACAAGGTCGGCGCTCACGGCGTGACCCCAGTGGATCGTGCCCCAGAACGGTCCGTGGGGGTTGTACTGGTAGAAGAGGTGGTACCGGCCGCGCCACTGGATGAGGCCGTTCGGGTCGTTCATCCAATTGGCGGGGGGCAGGAAGTGATAGCGCGGCCGGTGCGGGTCGTCCGCTGCTTCTTGCCGTGGGGGCATCTCGCTGACGTCAAGGTCAATAGCCATGGGTGGGTTGAACACTCCTTTAGCCCTTCAGGCCGCCCATCATGATCCCTTCGACCAGATAGCGCTGTCCGATGAGGTAGATGGCGAGCACCGGGAGGAGGGAGACGACGACGCCGGCCAGCACGACGGAGATGCTGCCGGTGCCCATATACCCTTGCAGGTTCACCAGGCCGAGCGGCAGGGTGAACTTGTCGATGCTCTTGAGGAAGATCAGCGGTCGCAGGAACTCGTTCCAGTAGCCATTGAAGGTGAGGATCGCCAGCACCGCGAGGCCCGTCTTGGCCAGCGGGAGGTAGATCGACCAAAAGATCTGCCACTGGCTGGCGCCGTCGAGCAGCGCCGCCTCCTCGAACTCGTCGGGGATGCGGCGGAAATACTGCCGCATCAGGAACGTGCCGAAGGCGCTCGACAGCGCCGGCAGAATCAGCGACGCCCGGGTGTCGGCGAGGTCCAGCTTGCTGATCAGGACGAAGACAGGGATGATCGTCGCCTGCAAGGGGATCATCATCGTGGCCAGGGTCAGCCAGAAGAGGACTTCTCGCCCCGGAAACTCCAGCCGGGCAAAGGCGTATCCGGCCAGCGCCGCCGTGATCAGTTGGCCGAAGACGATGGCGAGCGTCACGAAGAAGCTGTTGACGATGTACTGCTCGAAGGGAATGGTGGTGAACACCGCCCGATAGTTGCTCCAATCGGGATGGAGCGGGATCCACTCGGGCGGCAAGCTGAAGGATTCGGCGGGCGTGCGCAGCGAGGTCGCCACGGCGAAGGCCAGCGGGGCCAGCATGAGCACGCTGGTCAGGACGAGGAGGAGCAGCCGGAGTAGATCGCCGCCGCGATGGCGGACCCGCCCAATCCCGATGCGCAGGTTCGTGGCTGTCGAGAGCTGGGTCGCGGACTGCATGGCGCTCATCCTATTGATAGAAAACCCAGCGCTTGCTGAGTCGGAACTGGATCGCGGTGACGAGGAGGATGACGAGGAAGAGGAGGACGGCGATGGCCGAGCCGTAGCCGATGAGCAGGCTGCTGAATGCCGCCTCGTAGATGATCATCACGACGGTCCGGGTGGCGTCGCCGGGACCGCCTTTGGTCATCACGAACGGCTCGGCGAAGACCTGCAGCGCGCCGATGATTCCCACGACGGCGGCGAAGAGGAGCGTGGGGCTGAGCATCGGCAGGGTGATGTCCTTCAGGCGCCGCCAGCCGCTGGCCCCGTCCAGGTCGGCCGCTTCGAGGACATCCCGAGGGATGCCGCCCAGGCCGCCGGTGAAGACGATGAAGGTGAACCCGATCTGCTGCCAGACGTAAGTAAGGACGATGGTGATCAAGGCCCAGCGGGAGGTGTTCAGCCACGGGATACGTGAGAGTCTGAGCTCGCCCAGGTAGTAGTTGATGACGCCGAAGTCCTGGTGGAACATGTAGGCAAGCACGATCGAGATCGATGCCGCCGACGTCAGCAGCGGCAAGAAGAAGGCCGACCGGAAGAAGTAGCGGAGCCCCACCGCCCGCGTCTTCTGCACGCCGAGGGCGAGGAGCAGCGACACGACGAGCTGCAGGCCGACCGCGAGGACCACGAACTGGGCCGTGGTGACAAAGCTCTTCAGCGCGCGCGTGTCGTCGGCGAGGCGCCGGTAGTTCTCCAGGCCGACGAACTCCGGTGGGTCAATGACGTTGTAGCGGTAGAAGCTGAGCCCGAACGAGGCGAGAACCGGCCCGGCGGTAAAGACGACGATCCCGAGGATGGTGGGGAGGACGAAGAGATAGCCGAGCAGCGCCCGGCGGCGGGCCATACCGGCCAGCGTCTCTTCGGTGAGCCAGCCGATGAGGTTGGCTCGCTTCACGGGCGCGGGCATGGGCTGGGCGGTCGATCGCACGCGGTCCCTCCTGGGAATGCGATTCTTCCCGCCGGGCGCGGCGGACACCGGCGGGACAGGGACGGGTTGGTTAGCTCTCGGAGGCGAAGAGTTCCTCGAGGTCCTTCTGCATGTTGTCCAGCGCTTCCTGGGGCGACTGCTCGAAGGTTGCGGCCAGGCTGGTGTACTTCATGAAGATGGTCGTCATCTCGTTGGACTGGGGCGGGGCCGGGATCGGCGCCGTGTCGGGGTGCTTGTCCAGCGTGTCGTAGAAGACCTGCCAGTGCTCGGGACCGGTCGGGGCGTACCGCTCGGCGGTCATCATCGAGCGGCGGGCCGGGGTGCTGAAGTTGCCCTGGAAGACGGACTCCATGGTCGACGTACTGACGTAGTACTTCATATACTCCCAGGCCAGGTCCTTGACCTCGGACTCGGCGAACATGATGAGGCCCGCGGTGCCGAACTGGTGCCGCTGCGACGTCCACGTCGGGAAGAACTGCACGTCGAACGCGCCGGGTTCCATGCCCGCTTCGGTCAGGCCGCCGGCCCAGAACCCCCCGGCCGGGGTCATGCCCAGGCTGTCGCTGGTGAAGAAGCCCTGCAAGAGACCGCCTCCGCCCGCCTCGACGCTGGGGGTGATGCCCTCCTGCGCCAATTGGACCATGAACTCCAGGGCCTCGACGTTGGCCGGCGTGTTCGCCTGGGGCGCCTCCCAACGCCAGCCGCCGCCACGGCCCTCGGCGGCCGGGTTGTCCACGTAGAAGGAGTCCCAGAGCCACTCGCCGCCCGGGGCGCGGGCTTCGGTAAGGAGGTTGCCGCCGTTGACGAAGATCCAGGGCATCCAACCGCCCCAGAGGCGGTTGACCCAGCCGTAGCCGAAGGGCGGGCCGCCGTCCTCCTTGGTGAGGTCCTTGGCGATCTGGTAGAAGGTCTCCTTGTCCCAATCTGCCGCGGGGTATTCGTGGCCGCGCTCCTCGAGGAGCTTGGTGTTGATGAAGAGGTTGGCGGCGTTCCAGTCGAACGGCAATTCGTAGAGACTGCCCTCGTACATCATCGCCTCGACGAGCGAGGGATGGACGTCGGCGAAGTACTCCTGCATGGCGGCTTGGTCGCGCTGGACAAATTCATCCAGCGGAGCGGCCAGGCCCTGCCCGGCGAAGAGCTGGGTTCCTTCGGTGGCGACCGTCATCAGGTCCGGCACGGTGCCGGAGGCGATCATGGTCAGCACCTTGGCGAAGTACTCGTTCCAGTCGGTGCCCTGGATCGGGATGAACTCGACGTTGGCCTCGGGAACGACGCTCTTGAAGCCCTCGGCCACGCTTTCGTCGGTGGGGCTGACCTGGGTGCCGACGAACGCGATCCGCAGGGTCTGCTCCTCCTGGAGTAAGGCGGGCGCAGCGGTGGTTTGGCCGTGCGGACCGGTTGCGGCGACCGCCGCGCCGAGCCCGGCCGTACCGAGAAACTGGCGGCGGGTGAGCGGGGCACGAGTCATCTTATCGAGCAGCCGAGGGGAACGCCGATCGAACGTCACTGCCGTCTCCTTTCCGAAGCTGGGCTGACAACGTCGCCGAGAACCTCTCCGAGATCGATTTAGTAAAAGGTTTTACCATTCTAGGGAGGACGCGAAGACTTGTCAATGGGGCACAACGACCCTCGGCTCCGATGGGCCAAATGGCCAGGGTCTGTTGGCGGGGTCCGGTCATTCCGAGCGGAGCGAGGAATCGTCCCGTCGGTGTCCCGCGGGCGAGATTCCTCTTGACGTCGGAAAGACGGCGGACCAGTCGGCTTGACGGGCGTGTGCTACTCGACTCAGCGGGACGGCGTTCGGAAGCGCCCTGAGTCAGACCGAGGCGCGGGCGACGTAGGGGCACGGCATCTTGTGCTGCACGGGCGGCTCGTCGGCTCTGTGGGTTGCTTGGATCAGATAGTTGACGGCCCATTGGCCCATATCGAAGTGAGGCAGGGCGACGGTTGAGAGTGGCGGCCTCAGGTGGGCCGCGATGATCTCCTGGTTGTCGAAACCCACGACTGCCACGCCCTCGGGGATGCGCAGGCCGAGTTCTTTGAGCGCGTCGTAGGCGGCCATCGCGGTGCGGTCGTTGCCACAGAAGAGGGCGGTCGGCGGGTCGGGGATGCTCATCAGCTCTTTGGCGAAGTCGTAGCCCTCGTCGTGGCTCGAATCTCCTGTGTAGCGCACCAGCGACGGGTCGAACGGGACGCCGTAGGTCTCCAGCGCCTGTCGGTAGCCCTGCGTCCGACCGACACTGGCGGGGATGTCCGGGCGAAGGCAGATGAATCCGATCCGGCGGTGGCCGGCCTGGAGTAGGACGTCCGTCGCGGTGTAGCCACCGCCGACTTCGTCGGGCACGACGGACGCAACCGACGCATCTGCCGCGACGCAGTCGAGCAAGACGACCGGCACGTCGTGCGAGGGCAGACGGATGTCCACGAGCTGGTGGAACATCGCGGCGTAGATCAGGCCCTCGACCCGGCGCTCGAGCATGACCTCGATGGCGGAGTCGCGGATCCCCTCGTTGCTCCCGGTGTTGACAATGATCAGGACCTTGCCGTGCGCCCAGGCGGCCTCTTGCGCGCCGCGGATGATATCAACCGCGAACGGCGTGGTTGCGATCTCGTCGGTGATGAACCCGATCGTATGCGACCGGCTCGTCCGCAGCAGCTTCGCCGCGGCATTGGGTCGGTAACCCAGGCGATCGGCGGCCGCCTTCACCCGATTTCTCGTCTCATCCGGGATGCTGCGGTCGGCCACGTTGTTCAGCACGAACGAGACGGTCGTGATGGAGACGTCGGCCAGCTTGGCCACGTCGGTGATTGTGGGCGACCGCTGCCTGGTTGGTCGTGTCACACTCAGAGACTCCCGTTCGTTTGCGCTCGGATCCCGCCCTCGGTCCGTCACAGATGGTACGCAATGGGCGACAGTCTGTCATTTGGTGACGGACTCCGGAACTCCGGAACTCCGGACATGGGCAGGCTATGCTTGCGCTGTTTGGCGCCGCTTCAATGAGATCGACCGGGAGGAGGCAATCATGCCACGCGCCCGCTTCAAGCCCGAGCCGCCCATCTACACGTTCCGCGTTCGCATGCTGGGCGGGTTCTACGCCCCGCCCGACGCCGACAAGATCTGGCGTGAGATCGAAGTCGCCGCCAATCAGCCCCTCGCCGAACTGGGCGAGGCAATCCCGTTCGCCTTCGCCTTCGACGACCCACATCTGTGGTCCTTCTTCCTGAGCGGGGAGGCCTGGGACAGCGCGACCGAGTATGGGTTGGTCGAATCTCAAGGCGACTTCATGGCGGAAGCGGCGCCAGGAAAGGCGACCCGAACGTTGATTCGCGACGTGCCATACCCTGCGAAAGATGGCACGGGCGAGTTCCTGTTCCTCTTCGACTTCGGCGATGAGTGGCACTTCGGCGTCCAACTGGTGCGGACCGCCGAGGCGGCGGACGCCAAGGCGCACTATCCGCGGGTCGTGGCATCAGACGGCGAGGCGCCACCGCAGTACCCCGACTTCGATGAAGAAGATTGGGACGAGGAGGAGGACGAAGCGGACGCGGACTGAGCTACCTTGACGTGGCTCACCCGACGCAACCTACTTGGACGATCGCGGCGGCGATCATCCGGGGGAGTCGGTCTCGGCTTGGAACTGGTGGTCGCGGTATTCCTCGATGTGGTCGTAAACCTGCTCGGGGAAGTCGAGCTCGCTGTAGAGGTTGCAGGCGGCGGGGTCGTCCGGGTTCGGGCAGATCGGAAAGTCCTGGTGCTCCTGCCACTCGATGATGCGCTCGCGCTTCGGCGGGCTGTAGTCCCGCTCGATGACCTGTTGGACAAGGGCGTGCATCTCCCCTTCGTCGGCTCCTTGGCCTTTGAGCAGAAGATCGGCCAGCTCGTGCTGATCGAGGAAGTGGTGCCCGGCCATCGCGAATGTGAGGCGGCCGTAGTGACCGATGTCCTCGCCTCGCTTCAGGGCGTCGATCAAGTGACTCATCGTCGGGCTGCGTTTCAGGTCGTTTAGCGGCATTGTTGCGTTCATCTCCTTGCGTCGACACGGGGCGCCGGGGCGCCATGGTGGGAGGCGCAAGATCAGTACCAATATTCTATTCAGCAGAGGCGCAATCGGGTATTCAGGCTTAGAGTGCAGAGCCTTGATCTATGGAAGTCGCTTGATGTCGTCGAGGACCGATCGCGCCAGGATGATCGCCGCAACGGTGGCCCTGGACAGGTCGCGTCCTGGGTATCGCTGATCATAATCGGCGTTCTTGCGCCATCCATGAAGTCGCCTGCCGTCCTGAGATATGGATGCGCTCACGCTGGCGATTTCGCTCCAGACCCGATCGTGTGTCAGCTTGCCTCCCGCGCTTGCTCCATTCCGCAAACGAACATAATCGCGCGCGGCGTGAAAGGCGGCGTAATAGGCGCGGCTAATTGCGGTGCGTTCCCAAGCCTCCTGCCCACGGCGCGTGGCCAATTCGTCGGCCACGTCGAGGAACGATGACCAGTCGAACACAGCTAGACAAATTCCAGGCTGATCGTGAGACCACCGTGCGTGTGATCGAGAGCGTGGAGCCACCAGGCTTCGTCGAATCGTTTGAGGCGAGACACGGCGTCCTCGGCAGCGAGGCTGGTCTGGATCAATGCATAGAGTTCATCGTGCTCCGGCTCCTCTGGATCCCAAAGCACTTCCAGCGCAATCGGCACATCTTCACCGAAATACTCAGAAATACGATCAAGAGCGCCGACAAGAACGTGGGTGATCCCTGAATGTCGTTCAAGATAGACGCTGACATCATCGCCGCCGCGAAAGTGCGTACGGCGACGTAACTGCTCAATTTCGGATGCGGGGTCAATTGCCAGCGAAACGCTGCGTGAAGCCATGAATGTCCTTCTCGCTTGACGAACGCGCTCCCATCCGGAATCCCGGATTGCCCGTCCCGACAGTCGTTAGGTGTCATCGTCGGGCTGCCTAGAATGTCATTTTACGCCGTCGGTGCCTCGGTGCGCTGCAATCCGCAGTTCGGGCAGAAGCGGATCGAGGTTGGCAGGCCGGCCGTGCCGCAGTGGGGGCAGGTGATGGTTTGCTGTCCAGCGAGTTGATTCGGCGCCACGGGCAGGCCAACCGCCTCACCACCCGGCGCAGGGCCGATTGCAGCCAGGCGAACATTGACGACACGGTCGATGTCTGCTTGGCGCTCTAGCACACGCCGAACCTCTTCCCGCCGTTTGCCCCTCCAACCAAAGAAGCTCATGGCGGCCAGAAACAACGCTACGCCACCCCAAACGCCCAGGTCTTCATAATCACTCGCAGCCGCTCCACCTATGCCGATCAACCCCGCTAACGCAAAGATGATCGTCGAAAAAAGTGGCCACGGCATCACGAATGCGCCGCCAACTAAGTAACCCGGTGTGCGAGTTTAGGGGAGCAGTCGAGCG
>JBOGUE010000836.1:0-5308 GCA_050695955.1 Thermomicrobiales bacterium
GTACACATCCTCAATATGGGGAAGATCGGTGTCGACGTCGGAGAGGTCGGTCAGCAGCGAATGGCTACAGCGGCGAATGGGCTGATCGTCGTCAAGAAAGATCACGTTGTGATCCCCACCGACCGCGCTCTCGCCGGACCACTCGTACCCCAGGAAGGCGACGAACTCGCCCTCCTGGTTGAACTCGCGGGTGATGCGGCAGGTTTCGGCCCAATCCGCCGCTGACACCATGAAGCAATTGCCCTGGTGGGTGCCGAAATCGACCGCCGCGGTGTGGCGCAGGTGGTGAAAATGCTCCGCCACGCTGCCCGCGCCGCACCCCGCGCGGCTCTGACCGCTGTGAGGATCTCCCCAGAAGCGCCGGAAGCGAGGTGGGGCGGCATGGCAGATGATCGGGTTGCCTGCCGTGGCAAGCCCGCCGTCGTCCTTGACCACGGGCCGAAAGATGCCCGGCTGGTCGAGCGTGGCCGGTATGCGGGCCACGCCGCCATCCTCACCGCGCAAGCGATAGGTGGATCCGGGATCATCGGGCGCGAGTCTGAGCGTCACGCGCCCGTGGTAGGTGGGTGATGGGTTGTTCCAGCGGTCTTCGACCCGGAGGCTGACGGTAAACGGCTCCCCGACGACGACGTCCGTCGGCGCCGTGAGGACGAGTCGCCGCGCGGGACCGCCGATGACGCGGACCGCGGGCGACTCCGGCAGCGCGATCAGCTCACCAGAGCCGTCCGGGTCCACCAGGACGTGGAACTCGGAGACGCTCTCCTGAAAGGTCTGCGCGCGGATGCCGGGTCCACCGCTCGCGGTATCGCCAAGCGTCATTTCGATGAGTTCGCCGGCATGCAGCGCGGCATTTGCAACGGTCAGCGTGATGACGTGGTCCCAGGGGTGCAAGGCGAGGTCGCGGTGAAACGAGCCGGTCAGGCGGCACTGCCCCGACGATTTGAGGGTGGTGTAGCCCGACGCGGCCGGGCGATTGAACTGGGGGCGTTCCCAATCCGAGGGCCAGAGCCAGGCGACCGCTAGACGCCCGCCGGGGGCAATGCCGTGCCGTCCCGCTCGATACGTCAGCGTCCAGGCGCCATACGCGCCGGCAACGACGGTGTCCGCCGGCTCGATCCACGCCTCCCCCAGCTCGCTGCCCAAGTTGTCCGCGGTCATCGACCCCTCCCGGCGCCCTCACCGTCCGTCCGAGCACCCCCACCCCGCTGTGCCGCGCCCTCTCCTTTGTCATTCCGAGCTTCCGAGTCCCGGAGTCCGTCGAGGAATCTGCCTCACATGGGCGACGACTCTCATCAGAGCCAGATGCCTCTCTGCGATCGGCATGACAAGGGAGTGGGCGCGGCACAGCGTGACGTAGCTGTCGCCTAACGCCTATCACCTAACGCCTACTCCTTCAGCCACAGATTCCAAAACGGCACACCACGCTCGATCTGCTCCGTCCAGCCGCCGATCACCTCCGACCGGTAGTTGGTGAACGACGCATCGCCGATCTTGATCGCCGGCACCTCTGTATAGAAGTTGGCCTGCACCTGCTCCCAGATACCGTAGCGCGTTTCGAAATCGGATTCGGCCAGCAACTCGTCGGCGAGGGCCAGGCTCTCCGCGCTCTCCCACCACCCAGGGTAAATGCCCATCTGCCCGACGCAGGTGATCTGGCTCGGGTCGGGCACGAAACCGTGACCGGTGATGAACATGTCCCACTCTTCGGGCTTGGCTCGCCGCTCGAGCACCGTCGCCCAGTCCATCAATTGGAGGTCGATTGTGAAGCCGACGTTCTCGAGTTGTTGCTGCGCGACGACCGACTCGCCGTACCGGGATCGGTACTCCTGCGTACTCAGGAAGCGCACCGGCGTGCCGTCATAGCCGGCCTCCGCCAGTTTCGCCTTCGCCCGGTCTGGGTCGTGCAGGTTGTAGAGCTCGCCACCAGCGGCGGTGTGCCACGGCGACTCCTGCATCATCAGGCCCGGATCGGGGCGAATGAACTCCTCGCTGCCCCAGCCATTGAGCAGAATCGGGGTCATGTCGAGCGCTGCTTGCACTGCCTGCCGCATCGCCAGGTGCGACATCAACGGAGACTTCCAATTAAGGAAGAAGATGTCCCAGTTCGTAGGGCGCAAGATCTCGGCGATCACGCCGGGCGCATCCTTGAGCACTTCGTACTGGTCGTTCGCGATGTCCTGCACCAGGTGGTAGTCGCCCGCCTGGAGTCCGGTGACCCGTGATGCCTCGTCTGGCACCGGGATGAACTCGATCAGATCGGGATAGGCGTACTTCATCCCGCTGTAGCCGTTGACCGGTTCTTCCCGTGGGACATATTGATCGTACCGCTCGAAGCGGGCGTAGGCATCCGGCATCCACTCGACCAGTTTGTAGGGACCGGTGCCGATAAATTCTGTTAGCGGTTCGAGCGAGCCCCGGTCGACCACGGACTTGGGATAGATGACCGGCGCTTGGGTGTTGTGCGCGAGCGCCACGAGGATCGTGCTGTACGGTTGGTTCAGGCGGAACTCGATCGTGACGTCGTCCACCTTGGCGAGCTCGTTCACCGCCGCGTAGAGGTTCTTGCCGACGCCGCTGATCTGCGCCCACCGGTTGAGTGAGGCGATGACGTCGTCCGCCGTCAGCGGCTCACCGTTGTGGAACGTAATGCCCTGACGCAGCGAGATCGTGTGCCTGAGACGGTCCTCGCTGACCGTATGCGTTTCGGCCAACTCCGGTACCGGTTGGTACTGGCTGTCGTAGGTGAAGAGGTTCTCGTACATGCAATAGCCGATCATTGCGGTGATCTCGGCGGTCGTCATGTGTTCGTCGAGCGTCGGCGGCTCGCCGATCGTGGCGACGCGCAACGTGCCGCCATTCGTGCCGGCGGCCGGGTCATCTTGCAGGAGCGCCCGCAACCCCTGCGCCTGGGCGCGATGAGGTCCGGTCACCCCGGCGAATGCCCCCGCCAGGGTAGCGCCGCCGATGCCGATGGCCGCGCCCCGCTTAACCAGCTCCCGCCGGCTCAATCGCTTCCCATCCACGCTCGCCAAGAGGCGTCGCACATCGCAATCTGGAATCACCGTTCACTCCTTACCCGGCGCGGTGCGCGCCCGAGACTCGTCGTAACGGACAACCAGCGCGCCTACGCGTTGGATTCGTGCCTCCTTGCCAGCGCATGCCTATGACATGGACCGCGATGAGGCCATCGAGTCCACGGCGCGACGATGCGCCCGAAATGTCTGCATCATTGCAATGTGGCGTCTGCTGCTATCTTGCACAGTGCACAAGAGACGTCAAGTGCAGCGCGGAGACCTCCAATCGTGATGAGGGCGAGGCACTGACGAGACGCTGGCGCTCAGGAGGACAAACCCTGGTGGAACTGGAACCCAAGAACCTTCTTTTCATCATGTCGGATCAACATAGCCCGCACGTGCTCGGGTGCTACGGCAACCGCATCGTGCAGACACCCAACATTGATGCCTTAGCGGCCACCGGCACGCGCTTCGCGCACGCGTACACCCCGACCCCGATCTGCGTTCCCGCTCGCGCAAGCTTCGCGACCGGTCGCTATGCCCATACCATCGACGCCTGGGACAACGCGAAGCCGTACATTGGCACGGAAGCGCCGAGCTGGGGGCATCGCCTCACCGCGCAAGGGCACCAGGTCGTTACGGTGGGTAAGTTGCACTACCGCCAGGTGCAGGATCCCTCCGGCTTTCCCGATCAGCGTCTGCCGATGCATGTGCTCGACGGTATTGGCGACCTCTACGCCCTGCTGCGTGGGGAGATGCCGGTGCGGCCGCAAAGCCGTCAGCATGTCCTCGACGCCCGCGCCGGTGAGTCTGAATACATCCGCTACGACCGCGCCATTGCCCACGAGAGCGCCCGCTTCCTGCGCGAGGAAGCCACCGGCCAGGGCAAGCCGTGGGCCTTGTTCGTCTCCTTCGTCACTCCCCACTTCCCGCTCATTGCGCCGGACCGTTTTTTCGATCTCTACCCACCCGAATCGCTCCCATGGCCGATTCAGGGAGCGCCGGAAGAATGGCCCGACCATCCTGCCATTCGGCGACACCGGGCAGACCAAACGCTCGACGAACCCCTCGACGAAGCGGCCATCCGCAATGCCATGGCGGCCTACTATGGGATGGTTACCTTCCTCGACGAACAGATTGGCCTCGTGCTGCAAGCGCTCGATGATGCGGGCCCGCGCGTGGATACGCGAATCATCTACACGTCGGACCACGGTGAGATGCTCGGCGAGCACGGACTCTGGTGGAAAAGCTCAATGTACGAAGCTTCGGTGAGCGTCCCCTTGATCCTTGCCGGTCCCGACGTGCCGGTGGCGCACGTGGTCACGACCAACACATCGCTGGTGGACTGCTTTCCGACCATTGTCGAGGGGGTCGGCGGGGATTTGCTCGCTGAAGACGGGGATCTGCCGGGCACATCGCTGTGGCAACTGGCCGCGCGGCCGGACCAGGACCGGACCGTCTTCAGCGAGTACCACACTGTCTTTTCGCCGAGCGCCATGTACATGATCCGAAACGGTCGGTACAAGTACATTCACTACGTCGAACATCCGCCGATGCTCTTCGATCTCCAGGAGGATCCGGACGAGCTGACGAATCTCGCCAACGACCCGGCACACGCGACGGTGCTCGCGGCCCGCGAAACCGAGCTGAGAGCGATCGTCGATCCCGAGCGGATTGACCGGCGAGCGAAGAACGACCAGCAGCGCCGCCTTGATGCCGCGGGCGGCGCCGCGGCGGTAATGGCGGGTGGGGTCAAGATCCCCTACACCCCGGCGCCGCGGGCGTTCGACCCGGCTCCCGTCGCCGTCCGCGATCGTGCCACGCGGCTTCAAGACTGAGCGGCATGGCGAAACGCCGCATCGAGGGCAAAACGGTATACTCAGGCGTCGGGAACGCGGTGATTTCTCGCCGCGCAACGTGCCGCGTGCCGCACCGACGAGAAACGTGAGGACAGCTCCATGACCGACGATAGTGACCGTCGCCCGCCCGGCGACCCGACCGCCAGCGAACCGCCCGGCCTGGGCGTCGAAGAGGAGGGGCCGACCTATCGCGCCGGCTCCGCCTTCGACCCGACCCCGTACATGCGCCGGCTGCGGGGCAAAGGCGGCGGTCAGGACTACCTCGACGTCCGCATCCGGCTCCTCTGGCTGCGCCGCGAGCATCCCGACGCCGAAATCGTCACTGAACACGTCCAGATCGACGACACGTCCGCCATCTTCAAGGCGACCGTGACCCTCCCTTCCGGTGGCAAGGCATCTGGCTACGGCAGCGAAACCGCCAGCGACTTCCCCGAC
>JBOGUE010000837.1:0-4084 GCA_050695955.1 Thermomicrobiales bacterium
CGAACGAGAACGGGACGATTCCTCACGTTGTTCGGAATGACGGAGAGCCGGCTTCAGCCGGGTTCGTTGGGTCAGCCCGGCGTCTTGAGCGCCGGGCGGGGCAGGACGACGCGCGGCCCTCAGGAAACGCGTGGCAACCGCTCGTGGTCCACGTCCTTCAGGAGCGGGGCGGCGGCGTCTTTGGGGGAAATGACGGGAGAGGCGATGGGCCAGGCGATGGTGAGGTCGGGGTCGTTCCAGCGGAGGCTGCCTTCGTGGTGGGGTTGGTAGAGGTCGGTGCATTTGTAGGCGAAGCGGGCGGTGGGGCCGGTGACGACGAAGCCGTGGGCGAAACCGGCGGGGACGTAGAGCTGGCGGGCGTTCTCGGCACTGAGGGTGACGCCGACCCACTGGCGGAAGGTCGGGGAATCGGGACGGATGTCGACGGCGACGTCGAAGACCTCGCCGGCGATGACCGAGACGAGTTTGCCCTGGTCGCCGGGGTGCTGGTAGTGGAGGCCGCGCAACACGCCATGGTTCGAGTACGAGAGGTTGTCCTGGACGAAAGGGGGGAGGCCGACCTCTTGGTAACGCTCGGCGTTCCAGGTTTCCAGGAAGTAGCCGCGGTCGTCGCGGAAGACGCGCGGTTCGATGATGACGACACCGGGCAGGTCGGTCGGGATGACGTTCATTGCGGTCGATCTCCGTCAAGCAGGCGGCGCAGGTAAATACCGTAGTCATTCTGGTAGGCGGCGGCGAGCGCCTCGACCGCCGCGGCGTCGATGTAGCCCATGCGAAACGCGACCTCCTCTGGGCAGGCGATTTTCAACCCTTGCCGATCTTCGATGACCTGGATGAAGCCGGCGGCTTGCAGCAGCGCCGCCGGGGTGCCGGTGTCGAGCCAGGCGATGCCCCGCCCCAGGAGCTCGACCCGCAGCTCGCCGCGGGCAAGATAGGCGAGGTTGACGTCGGTGATCTCCAGCTCGCCACGAGCCGACGGTTTCAAATCGCGGGCGATCGCGACGACCCGGTTGTCGTAGAAGTAGAGGCCGGTGACGGCGTAGGAGGATTTCGGGTGGGCTGGTTTCTCCTCGATGCTGACCGCGTTCCCGGCCGCGTCGAATTGGATCACGCCGTAGCGTTGGGGGTCCTCGACGTGGTAGCCGAAGACGACCGCGCCAGCAGCAGCCCGCGCCGCGCGCTGCACCGCCTCGGCCAGGCCGTGGCCGTAGAAGAGGTTGTCGCCGAGGATCAACGCGACCGGGTCGGCGCCGACGAAGTCGCGGCCGATGACGAAGGCCTGGGCGAGTCCTTCCGGTTGCGGCTGGGCGGCGTAGCTGAAGCGCATGCCCCATTGCGACCCATTGCCAAGCAGGGCTTCGAAGCGGGGAAGGTCGTGCGGGGTGGAGATGAGGAGGACGTCGCGGATGCCGGCCAGCATGAGGACACTCAAGGGGTAGTAGACCATCGGCTTGTCGTAGATGGGCAGGAGTTGCTTGCTGACAGCGTGCGTCATCGGGGCGAGGCGTGTGCCCGCCCCGCCGGCGAGGATGATGCCTTTGCGCGTCACGGTCGTCGCCGCCGTCACCGCCCTAGCCCTCGCCGCGCGGCGGCCGTGGCGCCATTGAGCATGCGCGCGCACCAGTCGCGGTTATCCAGATACCAGGCGACGGTTTGGCGCAGGCCGGAGGCGAACGACTCGTGGGGCGCCCAGCCGAGATCGCGGCCGATCTTGCCGGCGTCGATGGCGTAGCGCAGGTCGTGGCCGGGGCGGTCGGCGACGAAGCGGATCAGGTCGGCGTGCGGACAGTTGGGCGTGCCGGGCAGCAGCTCGTCGAGGGTGGCGCAGATGGCCTGCACGACGTCGAGGTTGCGCTGCTCGCCGCGCCCGCCGACGGCGTAGGTCTCGCCCGGCTCCCCGCGCTCCAGGACGAGACGCAGGGCGCGGGCGTGGTCCTCGACGTAGAGCCAGTCGCGGACATTCGCCCCGGCGCCGTAGACGGGGAGTGGCTCGCCGGCGAGCGCGGCCAGGATCGTGACCGGGATCAGCTTTTCGGGGAATTGGTAGGGGCCGTAGTTGTTGGCGCAGTTGGTGACGATGGTGGGCAGACCGTAGGTGTGGCGCCAAGCGCGGACCAGGTGGTCGGCCGCCGCCTTGCTGGCCGAGTAGGGCGAGGTGGGGCGGTAGGGGGTGGTCTCGTCGAAGTGGCCGGTGGCGCCCAGGCTGCCGAAGACCTCGTCGGTGGAGACGTGGACGAACCGGAAACGGTCGCGGACATCAGCCGGGGCGGTCTGCCAGTAGGCGCGGGCGGCTTCGAGCAGGGTGTAGGTGCCGAGGACATTGGTCTGAATGAAGTCGGCGGGGCCGTCGATGGAGCGGTCGACGTGCGACTCGGCGGCGAGGTGGAGGACGGCGGTCGGTTGGTGGTCGGCGAAGAGGCGGGCAACCGCCCCGGCGTCGCGGATATCGACCCGCGCGAAGGCGTAGCGGGGATTGCCGGCGACGGCGGCGACGGCGGCGAGGCTGCCGGCGTAGGTCAGCTTGTCGACGTTGACGACGGATGCGTCGCTCTCGCGGATCAATTGGCGGACGACGGCCGACCCGATGAAGCCGGCGCCGCCGGTGACGAGGATTTTCATGTGTGCGCTCCCTGCTGGCGAATCATTATCGCCCCGCGGGCGATGTGCGGCTGCGCCGCGCGGGAGGGCGCAGGTCCCTCCCCTACGACGACAGGTGCGGCTCCCCTGCACGCGTCATCGACGGTCAAGGGGATCATGGTACTGGCTCCCGCCCAGTGATTTCGAGTTCCGCGGCCAGATGTGGCACGTACGCGGCCACGGCTTCCTGCCATGGGCGGAGGCGGATGCCGAGGGCGGCGGCGCGGGTGTTTTTTAGCTCGCTGTTTGCCGGGCGTTTGGCCGGTATTGGGTATTTGGCGAGGAATTCGGCTGTCGTGGTTGGCCGGACGAGGTTGGGTGAGAGGCCCGCGGCCGTCGCGACGGCGCGGGCGAGGTCGTAGCGGTTCGTGCGGCCCTCGTTGACCAGATGAAAGACGCCGGCGCCCCGGCGTTCGAGCAGGGCGACAAGCGAGGCGGCCAGGTCATCGGCCAAGGTTGGGTTGCCGGCCTCGTCGGTCACGACCTCCATGCCGCCACGGTCCCGCAGGACGGTCAGCACCGTGCGCGGGAAGTGCTTGCCGGCCCCGCCGTAGAGCCAGGCGGTGCGGGCGACGGCGAAGGACGGATCGGCGGCGAGGACAGCCTGCTCGCCGTCGAGTTTGCTACGGCCGTAGGCGGAGAGCGGTCCGGTGGGCGCGTTCTCGGCATACGGCGCGCCGCCGTCACCGGGGAAGACGAAATCGGTGCCGACGGCGATCAGGTAAGCGCCGGCGGCGCGAGTGGCCTCGGCGACGTGCCGCGCCCCGTCCGCGTTGACCGCCGTGGCCCGCGCCGGGTCGCGCTCGCAGCCATCGACGTCGGTATAGGCGGCGGCGTGGATGATTGCGTCCGGCCGCTCGGCCTTGATCGCAGCGAAGACGGCCGCCCGGTCGGTGATATCGACGACGCGGTCCACGCCATCTGCCGCGCGCGCGCCGACACCCACGGTCAGCATGCCGGAGCCTGCCAACACGCGCCGCAGGGCGCTCCCGAGTTGTCCACCGGCGCCGGTGACCAGAATACGCAATGGTTGATCCTCCCTGGTTAGGTCCCACACGAGCGGACCTACCGCGACGGCAACCGGCGACAAAGGATAGCACCGGCTGTTGAAACGATGGCCCTTCGGATGAGACGCTACGAGCAGCAACCGCGCACGTCACGATTGGCCGGGGTCGCCCGCTATGGAGCTGCTGGAGCGAACGCCCTACCTGCGCGAGCTTGACGGCCTGCTGCGAGAGGCGGCGGCTGGACGGGGGCGCCTTGTCCTCCTCGGCGGGGAGGCGGGCGTCGGCAAGACGTCCCTGGTCCGCCGGTTCGCCAGCGAGGCGCACCCGACGGCTCGGGTATTGGCCGGGGCGTGCGATCCCCTCTCGACGCCGCGCCCGCTCGGTCCGCTGCTCGATATCGCGGCGGCGGTGGGCGGCGATCTCGGTCGCCTGGCGGGGGA